>CAZLXM010000003.1:52942-55268 GCA_964563105.1 uncultured Bacteroidaceae bacterium | reverse complement strand
CATCTCATAGATTTGATTTGGTGATATCCTTTCAATTTCAGATGGAAAGATATAACTGTTACTTTAGCTGAAACCGGTGAAAAACTTAGTCATCCGGGCCCTGTTGTAATTCCGTCCCTCGTTGCAGCGTTAGAGTCGCATCTCCGTCAGAAAGGCTGGCTTAATAAAACCTGGTTCCATATTCAGGATGAGCCCGTATTATTCAATGCCCTTTCATGGGTAAGCTTTTCACAATATATTCACAAATATGCACCGGATCTTATTCGTATGGATGCTATTGAAACAACTTATCTTCTTGATGATATTGAGATTGCTGTGCCCAAACTCAACCATTTTGCATCGTGGTATGATGTTTATAAAAAAGCACAGGAAAGAGGGGTGGAATTATGGTTTTATACCGTAGGTATCCATCAGGGTACATTATATCCAAATAAAACCATAGATTTACCTGTGATCCAGAACCGGACCCTTCATTGGATGAATTATAAATATGATGCTACAGGTTTTTTGCACTGGGGATGGAATTCATGGACCGAAGATCCTTTTAAGGAAGTTGGAATGCATTTTGGAGACGGATGGCATGTCTATCCTTCCAAAAATGGTGTTTTAAATTCTTTGCGTTGGGAACAAATGCGCAATGGGATCCAGGATTATGAATATTTTTGGATGTTGGAAGATATGACCCGTTCACTTAAAGATTCACTCGGGTCCCGTTTTAACTGGATTGACCCCAAACAAAGACCTAAAGAAATTGCTACCAGGGTCATAAAAGATTTTGCCGATTTTTCGAATGATCCGGATGTTATGTATAATGCTAAAATGGAGCTTATTAATGATATTATGGACTTCAACAAACCGCCAAAAGTTTATGTCCAGACTCTTCCTTCCGAAGGACCTGCCTTACACGATAAAGCGTCTATTGAATTGTTTGGATGGGCTGACCCCGGAACAACTATTTCCGTTAATAATTCATCTTTACCAGTTAATTCGTACGGATTATTTGTTGCAAAGGTCAGCCCCGGCAGGGATGGAACAATTAGGATTAAGGCGGCACATCCAAATGGTTCAAAAGAGATCATAAGGCAAACGATTGTGAAGTATTAACTATCATTTCGAATAATAATTTGAAAATTTTAAACTTAATTGTATGAATCCTAAAACATTATTTCTCCGGCAAAGGCTGATAATGCTGAAAACTGTTTTTATTGTTGTATTTTTTTCATTTTCTAATTATTCTATAATTATTGCACAAAATTTTAAACTTTTTGCTGTAAGTGATCTTGCACGCATTTATGAAGATGGGTTTAAGCTGCCTCCTGCATCCGATACCATTAAATTATTCGGGATAAGGGGGGAGGTGCTCTCCGGACAATGTGCCTTCACATCCAAAAAGGCACTTTCCAACATAAGTGCTGAAGTGAGTGCAATTAGAAGTACTACAGGCTCTTATGTTTTACCTTCCGGGAATGTTTTATGGGATTTTGTAGGGAGTATACCTTTGCTAACTAATACGCCAAATCAACCTTCTTATATTATTGACAGGAAAGCCCCTGCCAGATATCCGGATTATCTGATGGCTGAAAAACAGGTAAACCTGGCTAAAAATGAGTATAAATCTATCTGGCTGACTATTTCTATTCCGGAAAATGCTCCTGAAGGATTATATACAGGCAGTATTTCTGTGAAAACTTCTCAGGGTGGACAATCTTTACCCGTCAGTATAACCATATATCCTTTAACATTAAGCTCCGAAAGAAATTTAAAAGTTACACAATGGCATAATACGGGAAGCTTCGTGAAATTTCACGGGATAAGCGAACAATATTCAGATGCATGGTTTGCAATGCTTAACAAATACGCCGAAAATATGGTTGCACACAGACAAAATGTTTTTCGTGTACCTATGATGGGTGTTATTGAGATACAAAAATCCAAAGACAATAAGCTTTTATTTGATTTTACCCGATTCGATCAGATTGCCGATGTTTTTTGGAATACAGGGAAAATGAATTATCTGGAAACAGGTTTTTTAACCAGTCGTGGTGAAAAAAAATGGCATAGTACAGAACTGTCTCTGAGTGATTTTAATAATGTTAAAGACTTGAATTCCGGAAATCTTATAATTTTATCAGGTGAAGAAGTTATCCCGCAGCTATTGCCCGCATTTGAAAGTCATCTCCGTGAAAAGGGCTGGTTGGATAAAACATATTTCCATGTTATGGATGAACCTGCCCATCATAATGCAATTCCCTGGATGGAAATTTCAGCTTATATGAAAAATCTGTCACCCAAGCGCGGAAGCATGAACCCACTTTAGGCGCGAGTA
>CAZLXM010000003.1:41009-52915 GCA_964563105.1 uncultured Bacteroidaceae bacterium | reverse complement strand
TCTGGCACCTGATCTGATAAGAATGGACGCGATAGAAACATATTTAATTACTGATGAACTTGAAGTTGCTGTTCCGAAACTGGGGCATTTTATTACCTGGTATGATGAGTGGAAGAAAGCACAGGAAAAAGGGACTGAGCTTTGGTTTTATACCGTTGGTACAATTGACCGTAGCCGCATTCTTAATAAAACTATTGACCTGCCATTGATCCATAACAGGTTATTGCATTGGTTTAACTATAAATATGATGCAACAGGATACCTGAAATGGGGATGGAATTCATGGACAGATGATCCTTATAATGAAGTAGGAAGGCATCTTGGAGACGGCTGGAATGTTTATCCCGTTAAAGATGGTGTCCTTAATTCTTTAAGATGGGAACAAATGCGTAATGGAATTCAGGAATATGAATATTTTCTGATGCTGGAGAAGAGGATTGAAGCCCTTAAAGATTCTCTTGGATCGCGCTTTAGCTGGATTAATCCAAAACAGAGGAGTAAAGGGATTATAAATGAAGCTATTCAGGGGTTTGAAGAGTATACCCATGACCCACAGGTTTTATATCAGGCTAAAATGAAGGTTATTAATGAATTATTGGATTTTGATAAATCACCAATGATTTATGTGGAAACAAATCCTGTTGAATATACGGCAATTTCAAGTTTAACCAGAGTTGGTGTATCTGGATGGGCCGAGCCCGGTACAAAGGTTTTAATTAACGGGACTGAAGTGCCGGTCAGCCCGCAGGGTTTATTCCTTAAACTTATATCATTGACACCGGGGACAAATGCAATAAGAGTGAATGCCGGTAATTCCAGGGGATCAAAAGAAATTGTACGTCAATTCAATATTATTGAATAGCATATTTTTTACTTTTTCGCGTTTAATATTGCATTTGCGAGTTTTTCCCGCGCTTTATAATAATCTTCCGGATTCTCGGAATAGATCCAATATTTAGTAGTGATTTCATTAATAATTTCGTTAACAGTTTCTCTGTCGGTCAGGTTTTTTAAGATTTCAAAATATTCATAATCCTCCATGCTGTCCCTGATTACTTTCAGTCGCATGGAGGTTACCGGACCGTTAATACCGCAAAGGGTACCCGGATAAAATAAATAACCTCCGCCATTATAGCGATTGCGAAAAGCCGGGTTCCACCATGGGTCAACCATTGTCCCTCCGGTAAAAGTAGACCAATATAAAAGTCCGGTAATTTTATATTGCCAGTTCATCCATGTAGGAACTCTATAAACTGCCAATGGTCTGTCAATATGCCAATAAGGAGCCCTGAATTCATCAGATCCTTGGACCAGAGCGGTATATGACCATACTTCGTCTCCCATGGCAATTTTTGCATTAATTGAGTCTTTTACTTTTTCCAGTAGCGGCCATAAAGGACACCATATATCTACAACAGGATCCATATCCGGCCAATCCGGCTGATCCGGCACAGGTGGTTCAACAACAAGGATTTTTATATCGGAAGAAGCTTCACGCACTAATGCTCCGAGAACCAGTACCTGCTCATAATTTTCTTTTAAATTTGGCTCATCCCATAAATATAAATATGCCCGCTTTTCCCAACCATTATCTTTTAAATATTGGTAGTATTCTCTGTAATACCGGATTGCCTTATGTTTTTCATCAGCACTTATTGTTGCATAATTTGAATCTGTTATTCTTCGGGGAAGTGTTGCAAATGTAGATTTTGGAATTCTAAAATCCGCCAAATTAGTTCTTTGAATAAAGTTTGTCAACGCCTTGTGTTTTTCCGGTATAATTGTTAAAGAACCATCTTTATTAACTTGTGGCAGAAGATAATCCGGTATTGGGGGATTAAGCCTGTGTTTGGCTAATTCTTCACAAAAACGCATTTCTATTTCCCTGAATTCTTCCGAATCTGCTGTCACATCAGGGAAATAACGTGGTATTTGACTAAAATTACCAAATGAATTTCTATGGCTTGCTTTGTCAGGTAGTGTAAAATCCCATACAGTTAATGTTACAGGCATTTCTTCAATAAGATCACGGCCCGCTGAAATTTTTAATTTGCCAAAATAATCTCCCGCTAATGCAGTTTTGGGAATGAATACATCAATCCAGATTATCTGATGGTGACCATTAGCTACCTCGAATGGAAGCGAATAGATATATGAACCACTTTCAACCATAGGGTCACCCCATTTTCCACCCTTAATACGCGCACGTTTGTAAGGTTCAACAGCATCACCTGTAACCGGATTAATAAAAGGAATTAGAGGGTCGGCGTATAAACCCGGTGGCATATTTGTTCTGGGAGATGATAGCCTTACCTGAACATGTTCTATTTTATAAAAAGTAAAATTTTCTTTTTCGATTTTTATATTATTATCTCCGATAAGGTCAGATATTTCAACTTTGCTGATTTTAAGATTTGTATCGATAGCAGTAACCGCTACTTGAAATGACTCCCATTCGTTTTTTGCGGCTTTTATATTAATTTCAGTTTTTCCGGATGCTTTACCCGATTGATCAATCCTCTCCATACTGTTGAATGCAAGTAGTTGCATTGGCTTCTTTGTTGTTGTAACTTTAGTGCAGGTATTATAAACTAATATAATAACAATAAATAAGACTAATGATCTGAACTTAATCATGATATTTTATTTTTTCGTTAACGATTATTTTTCAATTTCTTAAGCAAAATTTTAGAAAGCTTGATTAGCCGGAATAAAAAGTTTGAAATACTTTTAATTTCAATATTTTAACGTTTAGACTGAATATTTTGAAAGAATTTCCGGATTCTTAAAAAAAATTTGTTATTAGTACCTGATTTTAATTAATAGACAGCCTGCTATTTTTAAAATATAGTTTTACATTTCTTTTAAGCCGCATGAAATTATTTAACAGTTCCAAATATTAATTTTAAGGAAGTATTAAAATATTATTTTCTTCCCATTTTAATCCTCTGTCTCTAAAAACCAAAGTGTCACGAATATTGTGAGTATAAGTATTATCCTGATAGGTATAATTAAGATACATGGCTTGCCACATCAGAAAAGACCATGTTTCACTGCTTGATGCTTTGTCGAAATACCGGCCTGTTCCTGTTACTTCATAATCGGCATCGTCACAAGGACTTATTGTGATTGAACCTGATTTTCCGTTTTCATTATCAAAATTAAGGACAAGTGAACGTCCTTCACCTGATAAGTTCCCCAGTCCATTCATCCTGGCTTTTGTTATACCAAGAGTTGTTAAATTAATTAATGGATCTTTTTCCCGGTGTCCAAATATATCTCCGAAATAAACAGTATCATGAACATTTCCGGTTTCAGTAATTACTCTTACATCATTTCCTCGATGTAAATAAGTACCGTGATATGCATTCACATATTTAATTCCGTACATAGTCCAGTTTTTAGGGAATTTAGCTGATTCCCAGTCTGCTTTAATTCTTGGATCAGGATTATCAGTTGCCGGCTTTCCTAAAAGTATTGAATCAGCAGAAGTGTTTGTCATCCGTAAGGGAACAACATATTGTCCGGTCAATGCTAATGGATCATCAAAGAAATCCCTTGTGAGTTGTATACGTATCCTTCCATTAAACTCCCCTTTTGGAATTATAATTTTGTTTAAAGGGCTAATTGTATAATATTCAGTAGGGAGAGGTATTATTTTTAAGTTAGGATCAGTGTTTGTGTAAACATCATTTGTTAAAGAAGGGTCCACAACATAATCTATTGTCCACTCCCGTTTATTTTCATACATTCCTCCAATGGTTGCGCCTATATCAAATATATATTGTTTATCAAGAGAATTATCCAGTCTGTCTTCTCCTAAAGAAAGAGTTCTTATAGGAAGTTGAACAGGGAAATAAACTGCCTTTAAATCATAATCGGGGAAGGTTACTTCTTGATTTTCACATGCCGCTATTCCAACAATCAATAAAATAACAAATAATTTTTTCATAGTATTATTGTTTTCTGGTTATTTAACTACCAACCTCTGTTTTGAAGAAGGTCACTATATTTTCTTGTTTCAGTATATGGGATTGGGCCATAAATCATATAAGGTTCGTATTTTCTTTCTTCCACAACATGATTGTTATATATTGTATTCCCTTCATCCATGTTAATAAAAACGCCATTAACTTTTTCCTGCATAGTTGAAATGTCATTCCAGCGGCGAATATCCCAAAATCTAAATCCTTCAAAACAAAGGCTTACTCTTCTTTCATTTCTGATAAGGTTCCTAAAGTTTGCCTGATCAGTAATCTCATCAATATACAGATCAGGATCAATACCTGCACGAAGCCTTAATTCTGTAATCTTACTTCTGGCTGTAAAACCTAAACCATTCGGATCAGCATCAGGCCCCCATGCCTCATTGGCAGCTTCAGCATAATTTAATAATACTTCTGTCATACGGAATAATGTATATGTATGAGGAGTATTAACCGGACTGGCAGGATTAAGATTAACACCTTCGGCCATGAATTTTTTTAAATAATAACCTGTTCTGGTGGATGTGTTTAGTACATTAATGCCATCAGAAGGCGCATCGATATAGGTATAGATCCTTGTGTTTTTCAGTAATGAATTATTATAAACAATATATTCATTGAATCTCTTATCCCTATTTATATATGGGTTTTCCGGATCGTAGTTGCTTGAAGCGTGAGTGACCGGATAACCATTTTTCATTGGGAAGGCGTCTACCAGGTTTTGTGTTGGATTAGTCATTCCCGAACCAAATAAAGACGGAGGGAAATTATTTTGTTCCCAGGTCCTTTTTTGGACTACTGCACGATTCCAGATAAATTCTTTGTTGTTAATTTCTTTGTAAAATGTGTGGTTATAAACTGTTGCAGATTTAGTATACAAATCACCTAAATCTTTTAATAAGTCTCCTGCAATTATTGCAGCCTGTTCCCATGTAACCCCGCTTCCTTCTGAAAATGCCGGACTTGCAGCCAGAAGAGCTACTCTGGCTTTTAATGCCCGGGCTGCATTTCCGCTAAACCTGTTTTTAAATGATGCTCCGGTAGTAAGATTATAGTAAACATTTTCTTCAGGATTTGATCCTCCTGTTGGTTTATCAATATATTCAGCAGGCAAGTTTGCAATAGCAATATCAAGGTCATTAAAAATGCTGTTAACGCAATCAGCATAGGTGTCTCTGGGAAGAAATAGATTGTCATCCAGGGTAAGAGATTTATCAATAATCGGAAATCCCAATAACTGTCCATTTCCAGCTTTACCTCCATGATATTGTAATAGCAAATATTTATAGAAAGCCCTGAGAGCATAAGCTTCACCTTTTAACCTCTTTTTAAATAGTTCACTTTTATATTCATTTGCATATTGGCTATTTCTGGTATCATATGCCCAGACTACTGACTCATAAATCTCAAGGAATTTATTTACATAATAAATTTGTTGATATGCCGATGACCATACACTTGTTGGGTCGTATGTGGACTTCCATTCACCAGTGGCCATTCTCATGTAGGAAGAAGCCTTGTCATTTGTAACAGCATCATCAGTAGCAACATCCATATAAAAATTATAATCATCGGGCAGACCTATATATGCTCTTAATAATACGCCTTCTGCAAAATCCCTCAATTCTATTATCTGGTCAAGATCAACAGTGTTTTCTCTTTTAGGCTCCAGAAAATTTTCACAGGAAAAAAAACTTATGCTGACTAACAGCAGAAATATATTGACATATTTTATCATTTCGCTTAATTTTTTTGTTAGTTATAAATTTAAGTTTAAACCGAGTGATATAGCTCTTACCTGCGGTGAAGACCCGATATTCAGTTGAGTTTTGTCTTTTATTTTTGAAATTGTTAAAAGATTAGCAGCTCTTAAATAAACACGTGCGTTATCCAATGAACCTATTTTGGGCAATTTATAGGTCAGTTGTGTTGTGTGAATAGTGAACCAGTTATTGTCATACAGCCAAAATGTGGAATTCCTGAAATTATTTGGATTTGAGAGAGTTGTTAAACGTGGATAAGTTGCTGTTTCCGCTGTAGCTGGTGTCCATCTGTCCCATACAACTTCTGAATATTTTCTGTTAGCATAGACCCAATAATATTCGTTTGTATAGTAACGGTTCTGGCTATGTTGCCCTGTGCCAAGGGCAAATAGTTCAAATGATTTATATTTAAGGTGAAGATTAAAACCATATTGGAACCTGGCTGTCGAATTTCCTATTATGTGCTGATCATTTTCATCTATAACGCCATCATTGTTTAAATCTTTGTATCTGATATCACCTGGTTTTACAGTTCCAAAAGTTTGAACTGGTGCAGAGTCAATTTCTTCCTGGTCTTTGAATAATCCTAAAGCAACAAAACTTAAAATTGCGTCTGTGGGTGTTCCAACACGCTGACGATAAGGTACTTCATACTCAACTTCATCAATTACCAATATTTTAGGGATTGAATAAGCAAAGTTAGTCCCGAACTTAATTTCAAGATTACCCGCTTTTTGCATGGTGTTTAAACCCAATTCAATACCTTGTCTGTTGTTACTCCCATAATTCTCATAAGGGAGTTAAAATATAAATTGGGTGATAGTTTTGTCTTCTGGCCAAAATATCATAATTTTTATAATAAAAATAGGATGCCTCAAATCCTAATTTATAATCCAGGAGTGCAGATTCAAACCCCAGATTGTAATTCATCTTTTTTTCAAAACCAATATAAGGGTTACCCATCGAGAGGACTCTGCCAGAATTATAATTATTTCCTTCATTGTAATAAAAAGTCCCACTTGCTGAAAAAAGGTCCTGGCCAAGTCTATAATTTGTTAAACCCTCATCTGTATTTATAATGGCAAAGTTAGTCCTCAATTTCAGATAATTGATCAGGGAATTATCCTTTAAAAAATTTTCTTCTGAAATAATCCAGCCCAATCCGAAACCGGGTGCAAATGCCCATGGATTAGTCCAGTATAATTTTACTGAACCTGTATAAACGCCTGTTAATTCAGCTATATATTTATTATCATAAGAGTAGTGGGCACGAACTCCAAAATGGAGATGTTTGGTAGTTTGAGCCGCTGCCTCCGGAATATATTCATCCCTGTAAGCTACACTATTAATTGTAATGTTATGTTTGTTTTGAAAAATCCTGTGATAATTAATAGTTCCAAAAACGCTGTTTCTCCGGTAAAAAACAACATTACTAAGAGTTTGATCCTGAACTTTTACATCTGTTTTATATTTTGTGAAATTTCTGATTGTATCCGCTGAATAATTAGGACGATAGATAGCATATGAGTTATTAATATCCAGTTGAAAAATATTATACATATCAAAAGATAAATTTCCTGATGCCGTAAGCCCTTCAAGTATTGAATTTAAATCTAACTCGAGACCTATTCTCAGATTAATTAGCTTATCGTTTAATATGCGCGGGCCATTACGTGTTAATTCTCCATAAATGTTAGTCTGATATTCACTGGTGCCACCCAGTAAATATTTATTATCAATAAGTTTTGCTGCACCCAGCATATCCTGATCCTTCATAAATTCTGCAGGTATAAGTATTGGCAGATCATTTGGCCTTAAAGTAGTTGAAAGTGCCCAGAAATCATTTGCAGCAACTGTATATCTTGGAGCATGGCTATTATTAAAAACAGCTGCTCCGTCGAAAATTATGTTTAAGAAATCAGTTAATTTATAATTAACATTACCCCTGACATTAAAGCGGTCATTTTTTTCGTTTCCTCCTTCTCCTAATTTGAGTATGCTGTTATTACGATTCCAGGCAAGGTTCATATAATATTGGGCAATATTATTGCCTCCGCTTGCCTGACCAACAATATTACTATAATTAGAGAAGTCTCTTAAATAAACGGAGTTATAATAATTTTCATCCGGATAACGTACAGGATCGCTTCCGTTTCTGGTATTAGTTATTTGGTTTTCTGTGAATTTTGGAGCAAGGTCATCATTTGCCCGTGCTTCGTTATAAAGTGTCATGTAATCCGCTGCATTAAGATATTCAGGATAAGCTATGGGAATGTTAAGTCCATGTTCAGCAGAAAAACTTAAAGATCTTTTCAATGGTTTACCACGTTTTGTTTTCATTAATATAACTCCGTTTTCTCCTTGTACTCCATATAACATGGCTGAGGCAAGATCTTTAATTACTGTAATTTGTTCAATTTGCTCAATATTAAGATCTAATTCTGTAACGGGAACGCCATCTACGACTAATAAAGGGCTCCCAAACTGTCTCATATTGGTTGAACCGAATATTCCGGGTATTCTGCCTCTGATCATTCCGGAATATGATCTTTGATAATCATATGTTTGAATTTCCCGTGTATCTAAAGCTTTAACTGCCCCGGGGATAAGACGTTGTTTAAATATTCCAAATGGCATGTTTACTTGATCCCTATCGCCCATTTCATATAATGTTTTGATCAATGTAACCTCCGGAGATTCCATGGTGGGGGTTATTATTACCATTTGAGATTCAAATCCTTCAGCTTCTATTAATACAGGTATTCGGGATAAACATTGAAAAATAAATTCACCATGTTGATCAGTGGTTACCGGACTAAAAGACTCTCCTATTGTAACTTTTGCGCCAGCGACAGGTAATCCGTCTGTGTCTTTAACAACAACGGTGGTCATTTTATGGGTTTGAGCCTGTAAGGATATTATAAATACTACATTTAAAATAAAAAGTAATATGCTGATTTTTGTTATTAATTTTTTGTTCATAGTCTAACTTTTTCTAAGTGGATTAGTATTGCAATGCACTTTAATTTCCAAGTTTTTTTTTAAGCTTGGGAAGTACAGATCATCTATTGATTGGTCATGCAATAAAATGTTTAGATAATGTGTGTCATTAATCTGTATAATATTACTATTCCCAACCTGGATTTTGTTTCATCTCTTTGTATTGCTCTACTAGAACCTTGGGAAGCGGGAGCCAGTAATGTTTGGGATCTTCAAAAACTCTGTTCATAAACAAGGTTCTTTTAAAAGATTCAGGCGTCCAGTCTTTATCGAATTCAAGATCGATCATTAATCTGTATTCAGGAAGATGTGCTATATGCCATCTGCGTATATCATACCAGTAGTGTCCTTCAAAACAAAGCTCTACTATTCGTTCATTTCGAACCAAATCCATAAATGAATCATATCCCTCTGCCGCACTGGTTACAGGTGGCATGCCTGCGCGCTCGCGGATAATATTTATAGCATCCACAGCCGTCAGATTTGCTCCCGGGGCAGAACCGTTAGGCCCGTAAGCTGCTGTTGCAGCCTCGGCATAATCAAGATAAACCTCGGCTAAACGCATGAGCGGGCTTGAATAACGCCATCCGGTATAGGCATTGTCAATCTCATTACAGCCGGCAGGCCAGAATTTTTTAATCAAATAAGGAAGCGGACATGAATTAATAGGAGTTTTATCACTTCCCGGACCAGTATACAAATTGACTACAGTTGCTTCATTAAAACCATGCCTGTCCCTGTCAATAATAATATTCTTTTTAAACCGGGGGTCTCTGAAATCCCATCTTTTTGCATTGTCAGAATCATATTCTTCTATATATCTTGTACCGTCAGCCATTTCAAACTTATCAATAAATAGCTGGTTAACAGCGTGAGCACACCATCCTCCAAATCTTTGAAAAGCATATTGCCGGTTTTGGAAACTGGTAAAATTAGTTCTGCCGGTACTTCTGTTAATTTTCTGGAAAATTGTTTCTGACGTCCAGGGCATAGTATTATTCAGCTTATAAAAGTTGTCATTATAATTGCTGAATGGCACCAGGGAATAAACCCCGGAATTTGCTAACTGAATGAGTTCCCAGCCGGCTTCAGCAGCTTTCTTGCAATATTCCACATTGTAAGTATAATCGTTCCCCGAAAACTTATTCATCAATGGGCTTCCGGCATATAACAATGCTTTTTGCTTAAAAGCCAATGCTACACCTTTAGTTGCCCTTCCTTCATTGGCACCAGGCCTCTGAGATCCCCATGCAGTATTATCCCAGTTAACCGGTAATAAGGAAATTGCTTTGTCAAAATCAACAATAATTTTTTCGATTGTTTCATGATAAGTCTGGCGGGGAAGATGATTCGGTTCCTGTTGGGAAAGAACTTCTTCTACATATGGCATACCATCGTATGCTTCAATAATTGCATTATGAAAATAAGCCCGCCAGAAATATATCTGACCAAGTAAAAGATTTTTTTCTTCTTGTGTGGCTTCGGTTAACAGATCAAAATTCTCCAAAGCAATGTTGCAGCGACGAATGCCACGCCAACCTCCTCTCCAGATCCCGCTCCCATCAGTGGAAAGGACTCCATGTCCCCTGCTACTGTTATTAAAATGTGATACTGTTGCAATCGGGTTAGATCCGGCGACATACCAATAATTACCATTATTTGCATGTCTTGCAATAGCCCACCCCTGATAACAATGGGATTCTCCTCCAATATCCATAAGTGTTGTAGGATAATGTGCATTATATTGGATCAGTTCAAAATAATTTGGGTCCATAAAGCCTTGAAAAGATTCGAAAGTGCTGAAAATATCATCTGCAGATATATCGGCAGCGGGAGTTTTGTCAAGATAGTCTTCACAACCGGCAATAATTACAACAGCAATGAAGAACAACATTTTTTTGATGAAATTATTTGTTTTCATTTTTATAGTTTTAGAAAGTTTTATTCACTTTTTATATCAATTTATTAAAAATTAAAACTAAGCTTCAAATTATATCTTATTGTCCTTGGATAAGTTGATCTGATACTTCCTCTGTATGTTACGGCTGCATCAGCATCCTCAGGCATTTTTGACCATAAAACTAAATTATCACCGCTTAATAAAAGTCTGAGATTAGAAACACCTATTTTTTTAGTTATCTGATTACTAATGGTATATCCAATTTCTGCATGGTTTAATTTTGTATAAGCACGGGTTTGGGGGAATCTTCCTGTTGTCCCTGAAGTGGAAAATCTGACTGCCCCTCTGACAGCTTCATCTGTCACTCCAAATTCAGGGGACCAGTGTTGTTGTATGTGTTTTGGGAAAATTACATTGTATTGGTCGGGGAAAAGGCCTCCTCCTAAATAAGTGGCCAAAGTTCCTTCTACATTATATACTCCGTAAAATTGAATATTTGCACTCCAGTTTTTATAGGACATACCTATTACCGGAGTATAAGTATATTGTGGCCTTTCGGTAAACCCCATTGGAACTGCATCATTTGAGTCAATAATCCCGTCACAGTTGAAATCTACAACAGCCATGTCTCCGGGAAGACGAAATGTGTTTGTAGAAAGAGCTGTTGTGTTATAAATATCATTCCAGGTTGAAAGGATGGCATGAGGCCCTTGGTTCTGCTGTCCGGTGGGCTGACCTATCTGTCTTCCGGCCTGCTTTTGATATTCAGGTTTTAGCTGTGGGTCTCCTCTTTCAATTATTTTATCTTTAGCAAAAGTCCATATATATGAGAACCATATATTCAAACCTCTTGCAGTGGTTTTGCTGGCATGCAATTCATATTCCCATCCCCAGCTGTTCACAATTCCTATATTTGCAGCTGTAGGGGTCGCACCTACCATATCGGGAATATATCTTTCATTTCCTAATACATAAATGTTTGACCGCCTTTCCCTGAAAATATCATAATTCATTCTGATAGCATTATTAAAAAAGCCTAATTCAAATCCAAGATTTTTCTTTACTGCCGTCTCCCAGTGTATATCAGGATTGGGAACAGTTCCTTCATATCTAAATGCCAGGGAATTCTGCAAATAAGGTGCTCCGAATCTTGAGACATTATCACTGCTGGCTGAGGTAGTCCAAGCATTTACAAGCCAGCTGGAAACGTACATCCATCGGTCAATACCGGCATCGCTGCCTATCTTGCCATCAGAA
>CAZLXM010000003.1:15078-40999 GCA_964563105.1 uncultured Bacteroidaceae bacterium | reverse complement strand
AAAGATTCATTTGAGATTTGCCAGCCAATTGCATAGGAAGGGAAAAAGCCAAAACGGTATTTTCTTGAGAATTTTTCAGAACCATTATAGGAAGCATTTAGCTCCAGGAGATATCTGCGGTCAAACGAATAAGTGGTACGTCCTACCCAGTCCTCACGGAAACCCGGAAATATTGATCCTGTTGCCTGTTGCTGACGACTAAAAAGCCCCATCCCTGTTATAGCGTGTTTGCCAAAATCTCTGGCATAATTCAGAGACAGCTCATAATATAAATTCCTGTAAGTACGTGCATCTGTACTGCTTTCTGTGCCATAAGAGTCAGGTGGTTTAGTCCAGTCAAACTGATTTGTGGCAGAAGCTCCTGTCTGTTCCCAGATAGTAAATTCATCTTCCAGGGCCCTGATTTCAGCCTCAGTCATTCCAGGTTTAATATAATCTACAATCTGGGGAAGGATATATTTCGTTGCACGGCCGGTACTTGAAATATTCGGTCCCGCGGTAATTACACTATTATCCGCCGAAAGTTTAGCACGAGCTGAGAAGCCTTTGGTTATAAAGTCCAGATTTTGGTTTAACATGAAATCTGTAGTCAGATTAGTTTGCTTTGTATAAGCAACCCCTCCTGTTGACCATGCGGCTAAACCATTTATGAATTTGGATTGAAATGCAGTGTTTTCAGCAAATGTTCCGTCAGAATACATAACAGGATATAAATCGGGAGGGCTGGTCCAAAGGGTTCGGTAGGAACCGGCACCACTACTGCCAGCCGGTGTCGGTCTTGCCTGGTTAATAAAATGCCCCGCAAGATTCATGCTGAACCGTGTACTTGGTGTAAAATCAAAATCCAGATTGCTTCTGAAATTATAACGGGAATTTTCATGAGAAGGTGTCCAGTCTCTTCCTATATCAATATATCTGAAAATATCACCTTCATACAGGTGTGAAACAGCACCATAATATTTTACAAACTTTGTACCTCCGGTGATACTTAAATTGACATTACGATCAAAAGCAACATCTTTTAAACTCTCTTTTGGCCAGTTTACATCAGCAAGATATTCAGGATAAGTATGATCTCTGTAATATTCCATCCAGCGGGTTGGTGTCATTAAGGCCCAGGCGGCCGGCTGAGAAGGAACTTCATTCAATATAGCATAATTTTTGTATTTATGTGTTATGTATGAATTTTCCCTCATTGGAAATCTTGCCATTGTTTTTGCTGTTGTACTTACATCAAAACTTAATCTGGGCTTACCTTCCCTGCCTCGTAGTGTTGTAATTAAAATAACTCCATTCGCCCCTTTAACCCCAAAAACAGCAGTGGCCGAAGCATCTTTTAAAATGGAGATCTTTTCAACTTCGTGTGGGTTAACATTATTAAGCGATCTTTCAACTCCGTCAACAAGTACCAGGGGAGATGCGTCACTCCATGTGTTTTGTGCACGAATATGCATATAGGCGTAGTCATCACTGGCGCCACTTGTAGGTGAAGGTACTGCAGATAAGTC
This sequence comes from uncultured Bacteroidaceae bacterium, assembly GCA_964563105.1. Lineage (GTDB taxonomy): Bacteria > Bacteroidota > Bacteroidia > Bacteroidales > CAYVTV01. The sequence goes on along the minus strand of CAZLXM010000003.1, from coordinate 39,491 downwards.
CAATCCTCCGGGCCTGCCTGTGTTAATAATCATGGTAAGGCCTGGAAGCGCTCCCTGAAGCCCGGTAGCAAAGTCACCTCCCTGAATATTATTAACAACTACATCACCGCTTACTTGTGATACAGCCCCAACAACACTCTCCTTTTTCTGCATTCCGTAACCTACCACTACTACTTCTTCCAATTCAGCAACGTCCGATACCAGGGCAACATTGATCTGCCTCTGGCTGCCTATCGGAATGGTTTGCATATGATAGCCAATAAATGAAAAACAAAGAGAAGCTTTTTCATTAGGTACCGTGATACTGTATTTTCCGGACAGATCCGTAGCAGCACCGATGTAAGTGTCCAGAATTACAATATTTACACCGGCTAAAGGTTCACCTGATTCTGAATCTGTAACTGTTCCTGTAATAACAATTGGTTGGGTACCCTGTGCACAGGCCTGGCCTGAATTAAACTGTAAAACAATTCCAAATAATATTATTGCAATGGGAAAATGCAATAATTGTAATTTTAAAAAATGTTTTAGTTTTTTTAAGTTCATAGTGTAGTAATTAATTAAAAAGGTTAATTGAGTTTTACGAGTCTTGTTTTAATAGTAATGAATGCACAAAACAAATATTAAAGATTTTATTTCATACAATTTTACAGTTCAATAAAATTTTCTGATATTATTAATTAATGGCCTTTTCTAATATTTATGGCAATATTAAAAAAATGTTAAATGAACTCCAAAAAAAATTAACAAATAATTAACATAAATATTAAAAATAATTTATACGTCAAGGCTTTTATATATCACATGTAATTATTTGTTATATTTTCTCAGAGATTATTGGAGTATTGATATATATTTTTTTTAATTTAGATATTTATTTTGGCTGTTTAAACAAAAATATATAACTAAAAACTGTGAAGAGCTTAAGAATAATTTGTAAAATATATTTTATATTAACTCTCTTTAAACTAGTTAGTTGCCAATCCGGATTTCAGAAAAATGAAGAATATGATTCCGATCGTTTACCTTTTATTGAGCCCGATTATATAAATGTTACAATACCGGTGAATATTGCACCCATGAATTTTTTGATAAGAGAACAAGCTAATTGTTTTAATGTTGATGTTCTTTCCTCCAATGGCTATCACTATTCTGTTAAATCATCGGACGGCCTGATTAATTTTCCTTTAAAAAAGTGGAAAAAGATACTTAAAGATAGTGAGGGGGGCAAAATAGAATTACAAATTGCAGCCTGTAATAAAGATCAAATTGAAAAATTTAAATCTTTCTCTTTCTTCATTGCCCCGGAACAGACTGATCCTTTTGTTTGTTACAGATTATTGTATCCGGGTTATGAAGCTAATGTCCAGCTGAAAATAATGCAAAGAAATATTAATAATTTCAGTGAATCCATTGTGCTTGAAAATCTAATGCTTGATACCCATTGTCTTAATTGCCATACTTTTCACTTAAGAGATCCATCTAAGTTTTTGGTTCAGATACGTGGTTCTGCCGGAGGAACCTATTTTGTTAATGATACCCAAATACAAAGGTTAGATTTAAAACTCGGAGATTTTACGCACAAACCTGGTGTTGTTTATCCCTCCTGGCATCCCGATGGGAGATATGCAACATTTTCATCAAACCATCTGACCCAGATATTTCAGGCTATTCCCGGAAAACGGATTGAAGGTGTAGACCTTGCTTCATTTTTACTTTTATATGATACCGAATCTAACGAACTTTTAGCTATTAGTAATCAGGATGATTCTTTGAGATACATGGATACTTATCCGGAATGGACACCAGATGGCGAATACCTTTATTTTTGCAGGGCGAATGAAATAAATGAAGGTTTTGATTTTAAAGATATTAAATATGATCTGGTAAGAAAAAAATTTGAAGCTCAAACCGGATCTTTTGGCAAGGCAGAAATAGTTTTTGATGCAAAAGCAATTAATAAAAGTGTATCTTTCCCAAAAATTTCACCGGATTATAAATATTTGGTTTTCACACTTCATGACTACGGAAACTTTTCTGCATGGCATAAGGAAGCTGATCTATATATTATTAACATGGAAAATGGCATTTCTGAGAAGATGAATTTAAACAGTCCGGATACTGAAAGTTATCATTCATGGTCGTCAAACAGCAGATGGCTGGTCTTTAGTAGTAAAAGGGGAGACGGATTAACCGCAAGGCCTTATTTAGCTTATGTTGATTCGAGTGGAGTCTGGGGAAAACCTTTTGTTTTACCACAAAAGGACCCTTCTTTTTATAATAATTTATTATTAACATATAATCTTCCCGAATTTGTTACGGGAAAAATAAAGGTAAATCCACGTGATTTTAGGCGTGCTGCAAAAAAAACTGCTTCTAAAGCAAAATGGACAGGTGACAGAGTTATCAATGTAAACTAATAGTCTTTGAAAATAACAGGTTTGCGAGAATGATGTTATCAACAATAAAAGAAAAATATGGCAATGCAGGAGAAAAATCATTTAATAAATTTATTAATGGGCCAATTACACAAAATGGTATTTCAATTGCCCTGATAATCCTTTTTATTTTCTTCTTTGGATATTAGCTAATTTTTGGTAATTATCTTTTCTTTTACCAGAGAAATCTTTCATTATTTGTTTATTCAAAAAATTTTTTGCGTGAATTTATTATTAAACCCGGCGGACTACTTGAATATGCCGGAATTTTTCTGGCCCAGGCTTATTATAATACCTTTAGCGCTTCTTTTATTCTGTCAGCATTATTATTCTGTAATGCTTTAGTCTTTTATAATATCGGTAAAAAACTTTTTTCCGGAAAAGCAGTATCGCTTCCTTTTATTTTAATACCCGTTTGTTTATTATTTCTCTTACAATCCAATATCAACTGGCTTATTCATTTTAATCTTGGAATTTTATTGACCTTAATATTCTTCTTGTTAGCGATTGGAAAATTTAGAAGAAAGATAAAAATTTTACCACTAATTTTTCTTCCTGTTTTTTTTTACTTAGCCGGAGCTTATGCCTGGGTGTTTCTTATTATGTATAGCCTTTTTTATATAATATATGATAAATGGGTTTATCCCGTATTTCTTTTAATTATTTCAATACTCAGTTTTCTCATTTCGCGGGAGTTTATATTTATTCTGCCAGATAGTGATTTATTATTTTATTGTTTACCTCTTCCGATAATATTTAAAAGTCCTTATTTTTTTTATTTTGCTTCTTTTATTATTGTCACATATCCTGTTACAGCAAAAAAGTTATTCAATATTGAATTAATGAATAATAAGAATTTTACCGGATATCTGACATTCTTTTTATGTGGCTTAACCCTTACTATTTTGTTTGCTAAGTATTATAATTCCAATGCAGCCTACGCTGCAAAACTGGAAAATTTCTTATATGAGCAGGATTGGGATAGTATTATTAAACAGCAGGAAAAATATAAATCATCAAGTTTGGTGTCACAATACTATTATAATATAGCTCTGGCTGAAAAAGGATTATTATGTGAGAGAATGTTCAATGGGCCGCAAGATTATGGGCATCGTGCCCTAATAATAGCTGAATGGGATATTGAGGCCGGAATACATAATATTTATCGCGGAGTTTACTTTTTTTATACAATAGGTCTTATAAATGAAGCACAAAGATGGGCTTATGAATCTCTGGTCTCTTTGGGCTATCGTCCCGAAAATATAAAAATGCTGATTAAAACCAGCCTTATTAATGGTTTTTATAATGTTGCAGGGAAATATATAAATCTTTTAAAGAAAACTTTGCATTATAAAGACTGGGTAAAGAAGTATGAACAAATGTTGATAAACCCTGGATTAATTATGGAAGATCCTGAGTTAGCTGATAAGATCAGGATACAACCAAAAAAGGACTTTATGATACGGGTTAGAAACCCGCAATCAAATTTATTATTAATGTTAGAGGCTAATCCTGAAAATGAAAAAACATTTGAGTATATGATGGCCTGGTTTCTTCTTGAAAAGGATATTGATGCTGTCATTCAAAACATTCATACATTTAATGATCTGTCGTATACCCGTTTGCCCCGACATATTCAGGAAGCCGTTTTTTATTATGGCCCGCTTCCTGATCTTGGTGAATTATCTATAAGCAAAGAGGTACGAAACTTATATATTAATTATGAGAGCCTTGCATTTTCATCCCAAAATAACAGATCGCCCGGTGATGAAAGAATAAAGCAGGCATTTTCAAATACTTATTGGTACTATTATGATTTTAAATAAATAATCTGGCAAATTTATCAAAATAATAATTATTGCTTAGCTCCATTTATTAGGTATTTATTTTAGTTGTATTTATATTTGTCTTGAAATATCTGTATATAAGTAAAGTCAATATTCTTCGCTATTAGCTACAGATAGAACATCTTATGTCAGTTATGAATAAAAAGAAAAAAGTAATACTGATAGTAATTGGAGCCTTTAGTCTGTTAACATTAACTGGTATTCTGATTAATTTTCTTTCCAGTAATCAATATCGACGAAGACTTCCCCAGCTTCCTGATCTTTCCTCTGTGGCAGGATCTCTCAGGAATCAGATAAGTTCTGCTGCCAAAAAGGCCTATTTCTGTCCCACTCCGGCTAATTTAGGCAAAATGGGAATGATTTACCATTCCTCTGCATATTATGATAAAGCGATTAGTTGTTATAAACTGGCTTTACAACGTCAACCTGCAAATTGGATATGGAGTTATTATCTGGGTTTGGTTAATCTTGAGTTAGGTAATTCTCAGGAAGCTTGTGAGAATTTTAAATATGTTACGATAAAAGAACCCGATAATAAGCTTTCTGTATATTATACCGGACTTTCATATCAAGGTATGGGAAATCAGGACAGTGCTTCGGCTTCATATATCAGGCTCCTAAATGCTCCTGATAAGATTAGTTATAAAGATACTATAAGAGAAAATTATTTCTCTGTAGAGACACATGCAAGATTTAATCTTGCCAGAATGTATTTGGGAAAAAACATGTTAGATGATGCAGAGATAGCATTAAAAGAAATTATTACTGCCTACAATGATTTTGGACCTGCTTATCGTTTACTGGGAAACTTGTATCAAAGAAAGGGTGATAGCGAACTTGCCCATAATTATATTGAGAGGGCAAATGATTTGGCGACTGAAGTGATTCCTCCGATTGATACACTGGCGGACAAGATCACGCTATTATCACGTTCCGAGTTGTATCTTCTTAAACAGATTGATTTGGCAGTTAGAAGTGTAAACTATGATTGGGCAACAGTATTATGCTTACATGCTTTAAAGTATCTTCCTGATGATAAATTTGTAATTTCAAAAACATTGAAAAATCATTTGCAGATGGGATATATAAGTCAGGCTTTCTCTCTGATTAAAAAACATATGAAATATTTTGCCGAAGATTATGACGAATTGATAGAAATCGCCAGCCTGTTGTTTGATAATGGATTTCATGAGAATGCCTTGGAGTATTTTAATCTTGCAAAAAAACTTCGGCCTGATAATTTTAACCTGACAGTCTGGCTTCATAAACGTGGATTTATTAATGAGGCTTATAATTTGCTACATGAACAACTAAATGTCAAACCGGATGATATTTATATTCTTTCTGCTGCAGTAGTTATTTATTTTGATGCAGGTATACAGGATACTGCTGAACAGTATTTCTTGAAACTAAAAAAGTTAGCTCCTGAACATACTAATGTTCTGAAATTTTCCGGCATGTTTGCTGAAAAAAACAATAATCAGAACGAGGCCATTGCTTTTTATGAAAAAGTAATTAAACATGATCAAAAAGATGCATATATTATTCAAAAGCTGGAAAATTACTATGTTAGCAATAAAAAATGGGATAAATTGCTTGAGCTTTACTCTATTGCTTTGAAAGGAGACCCCAATCAACCTTATTTGTTGTTTAGAATTGGAAGTTTATTTTTGGAATGTCCCGATCCAAAATATAGAAACTTAAATAAAACAATTGAATATACAGAAAGAGCATTTATAAATATTAATAGTTCACTTGAAATTAGATTGCAAGCGGCAAAAAATCTTGCTGAAGCATTTAATAAAAAGGGAAATGTGGAAAAATCCGATAAATACCTTAACATAATAAAAGAAATGATCAATAAAGTAAGTACCAGTTCAACATTAATTTAAAGGCCTGGAATCTATTTAAGGAAATCAAAGTTATCTTAAACTTTTTTAAAAGTATTTATCAATAATCAATTTTGCTGTTTAATTTAAGTTCTGTTATTTATGATTTTTAACAATCTATTTAATTTCCAATTTTAATAATTTGATTTAGAATGTCAGGGAAAAAAACTAAAAAAAGGTCTTCATTTGTTATCTTACAGGTGTTATTAATCCTTTTTATTCTTCTGGGAATTCCTTTTTCATTAATTTATTATCAGTCTTTGCAATCAGGGCTTAGTCTGACTGAAACTATTAAAACTCTGAAAAGAAGAGTAAGGGATTCAACAGGCGAGGGATTGACTGATAAAGAGTTTGTTGATTATCCGGTATTTTTTGAAAAGAAGACTATTGGCTTTCCGGTTGAGGGGAATCCTATGATATCACATTTAACAGCATATGATATTGATGATAATGGTTTACTGGATGTTATTGTTGCTGATGCCCAGAATAATTTTATTTCGGTGATTTTACAGGAAGAGCCTGATGTTTTCAGGGAGCTTATAATTGCAGAAGATATTATTGCACCCAGCCACCTGCAAATAATCGATTTTGATGGCGATGGTGATCCTGATATCCTGGTTTCTGTTCTTGGGATGATTTTTCCAAATAATGATAAAATAGGATCAATTGTATATCTTGAAAATCTGGGCGATCTTAATTTTAAAAAACATGTTTTAATTGAGAAAATTGCCCGGGTTTCTGATGTAAAAGCCGGGGATATGAACGGCGATGGCTTGTTAGACCTAGTAGTTGCCCAGTTTGGTTATGATGACGGAGAAACCCGCTGGATGGAGAATCTTGGAAATTTAAAATTTAAAAGTCATATTGTACAATCTCTTTCAGGTCCTGTTAATGTTGAGGTCCATGACTTTAATGAAGACGGACATCTTGATTTTGCATTGCTTGTTTCGCAGGAATGGGAAGAAATTTATATTTTCGTAAATGATGGTAAAGGAAATTTTACACCGAAATTGATCTGGGGTTCGGCTAATTCTGATTTTGGTTCAAGCAGCCTGACAATGGCTGATCTTAATCTTGATGGGAAAATGGACCTTCTTTATACAAACGGTGATGCTTTTGATTATATTCCTCCCAGGCCCAGGCCCTGGCATGGTGTGCAATGGCTGGAAAATAAAGGTAATCTTGACTTTGAAATGCACAGACTTGTAAATTTTGGAGGCGCTACCTATGCCAGGGCTTTTGATGTGGATAATGACGGCGATATGGATATATTTGCCGTCAGTAATTTTAATTTATGGGATGATCCGGCTTCATTGAGTTTTATCTGGCTTGAAAATATTAGGGATATGCAGTTTGTCCCTCATCCAATCGCCAATAATCCTACTCACCTCCTGAAACTTGATATTGGAGATTTTAATAATGATGGCTTTATGGATGTAATTACAGGCGGAATGCATGTTTTTCCGCCAAATGACCGCCTGGGTAGAATTACCTTATGGGTTAATAAAATTAATATGCTACAATAATTTAAAATATATTTCTTCATTAAATCATTATTAATAACTATTTAGAACGAAAATAAATAAGGTTTATTGTTATAAATTTAACATTAAACCTTGGGTTTTAACATTTTTTTTATAAAAATTTACAACACTTTTTTTTAAGCTCTTTAAAACGATCGTTTATTTATATATATACCTTAAAAACTTATAACTTGTAGTTATAATTTTAAGGAGTTTGAAAATAAAGACTATCTGATATTTTATAAGTGTTTATTATTTTAAAACTTAAAATATATGTAATAAAATTTTTTTTTCTTTTACAGGTTTACAGAGTGATTTTCTGTAAACAATAAAGAATCTAATAACTAATTATAACTTAATCTATGAGATCTATTTGTTCTAACAAAGTGTTTATTTTGCGTTTGCTGCAGTTTTTTATTGTAATTGCTGCGTTTTTATTCATAATGCCGGAAGCATTATTAAATGCACAGGCTACACAACCCATAACTATCACCGGGACTGTTACCGATTCCGGGACGGGTGAACCACTTGCCGGTGTTAATATTGTTATTTTGGATACCTATATTGGTGCTGCTACAGATTTAAACGGGCATTATTCAATAACTGTCCCAAATGAGAAAGCTTCATTGTGTTATACATTTATTGGTTACCTTATGGAGACTATTCCTGTTGGCAGCCAGAGGCAGATCAATGTTTCGTTGAGAGCTGATGTTGCCGAACTGGAGGAAGTGATTGTTGTCGGATATGGTGTCCAAAGAAAAGAAAGTGTTGTAGGTGCTGTATCACAGGTTACCGGTGATGTTGTAACGCAGAAAGTACAGGGTTCTGACCTTGCTACCGGACTTCAGGGAAGTATCCCGGGACTGACAATGGTATTAACTACCGGCCGTCCCGGCGGATTTGACCTGCATTCCGCTCCCCTGGCTGAAGGAGGTACACCTCATAATGAATACGGTTATATGTATATTCGGGGTAAAACCACATGGAATGAATCCATGCCCCTTGTTTTGGTTGACGGTGTTGAGCGTCCCTTAAATAATATTAATCCCCATGAGATTGAAAAAATTTCTATTTTAAAGGATGCTTCGGCTACTGCTGTTTTTGGTGTTAAAGGGGCTAATGGGGTTATTTTAATTACTACCCAGAGAGGAAGGGAAGGCAGGCCAAGAATGAGTGTGGATGCTTCAATGACTGTAAAAAGTCTTTCGAAGGTTCCTACGCGTGAAGGCTCCTATACAACTCATCTGGTAAAAAATTATGCTATTCTTAATGAAGCTGTAACAGATGAGAATCAATGGGCTTTTCTTACGCCTGCCAGGTGGCTTGATTATTACCGTGATCAGACTTATCCCGAATATTTACCGGATGTTAACTGGGGAAAAGAATTTGTTAATCCGTTTGCTTTTGATAAGAATGTTAACTTAAGTATAACAGGCGGGACAAAAGTAGTTAAGTACTATGGTGCACTTGCATATCTTTCCGAAGGAGATATTACTGCTTATATTGACATTGGTCAGGGATTTAAGCCTACTTATCAGAGTGATCGTTATAATTTTAGAAGTAATCTTGATTTTGACATAACCTCTTCCACACGTTTTAGCGCAAATCTTTCCGGTAGTCATATTGAACAGCAACGGCCACTTGCAGGTGCCAATACATGGTTAGCTTTATGGTCCTTTCCACCCGATCTTTATCCTGTAAGGTACTCTGATGGGACATGGGCATTTTATGAAGCTTATGACAGATTTCCAAATGGAGTATATGAGCAATCAATGATGGGGGTTGGCTTGACCAGGCAAACAGAATTAAATACGGATTTTGATCTAAGACAAAAATTTGATTTTATTACAAAGGGGCTTTCTGCACGGGGCAGAATATCATTTGATAACAGATTTATTACCAGAGGCCCTAATATTTCAAATCCTGCCGGTGATGTAACAAAATTTATTATGCCGGAGATAGTTGATTATATTAAACCAGGTATGAGCCAGGCAGAAATAAGGGAGTTAGAAGATCAATTTACCATTTGGGAAACACCGGGTGCATCTGCAACATCTGCATTTGACTGGACAATGCCCCCATTGGCATATACTACAGAAGCAAGCTGGGATCCAAGAACTTATCGCAGTTTATATTATGAAGCTTCACTTAATTATACCAGAGATTTTGGAAAGCATGCTGTAACAGGGATGGGTCTTTTTAGCAGACAGGAACGTGCTCTTGGCTCAGAGTTTCCAAATTATCGTGAAGACTGGGTAGGGCGTACCACTTATTCTTTTGACCGCAGATATCTTTTAGAGTTAAATGCTTCCTACAATGGTTCTGAGAAATTTTCCAGAAAGTACCGCTTTGGTTTTTTCCCTTCCTATGCAATTGGCTGGCATATTTCAAATGAATCATTTTTTGAACCAATAAGGCATATTGTAAATAATTTTAAGCTACGTTATTCCGATGGTAAAATTGGAAGTGATGCAGGTATTGCCAGATGGTTGTACGTTCCAAGCTGGACAGTATTAGGCTGGACTACCTCCGCAAGCAGTGAGGATGTTTCACGTTTTGGTTGGCCTTTTCTTCAAAATTCACTTCCGCTTCGTTATGAAGGCAGCATAGCAAATCCTGATATTCAGTGGGAGACGGCAGTAAAGAAAAATCTTGGGTTTGAATTAGGTGTTTTTAATAACCTGATCAATATTAATTACGATATTTTTAATGAGCACAGAACCGGTATTTTTATTGAAGGTAACCAAAGATATATTCCTGATATGGTTGGTTCCACCCCTACTGCAGCAAACGTTGGTATTGTTGACAGTTGGGGCTGGGAGCTTGAATTTAATGCAAGTAAAACTACGCAGCGCGGTTTTAATATCTGGTTTTCCAATGTGTGGACTTTTTCAAAAGATAAAGTAATTGAAAGGGGAGACCCCGAGCTTAAACCTGAATATCAGAAGCTGGCAGGCTATCAGATTGATTTACCCCGTTCCTATAATAATCAGTCAGTTCACGGAGTAATGAATTCATGGAATGAAGTATATAATACAACAGCCCTTACAACTAATACTTTTCGTCTGCCAGGGGATATGGCAATTGTTGATTTTAACTGTGACGGCATTATTGATGCAAATGACCAGGTACCTAAGGGTTATACTGAAATTCCTCAATATACTTACTCTCCGTCAATTGGTTTTGAATATAAAAACTGGAGTGCTAATATGATGTTTTATGGAGTTTATAATGTCGAAGGAACTATAAGAACATATTTTGGTGCTTTTCCATACCAGTTTAACCTGATATTTCCCTGGCATATGGAGCGAAATTGGTCTCCTGAATTTAATAACACAACTGATGCCGTTCTTGGGGGTATTAGATACTCTACATCCGGAACTTCCGGTAATTATCATCAAACCAGGGCATATACCAAGCTCCAGCATGCTGAAGTTGCTTATAAATTAAGTCCTGGTTTTGCCAAAAAAATTGGAGTATCTAATTTAAAACTAATTTTAAGCGGTGATAATCTTTATATCTGGTCAAAAATTTATGAAGATGCTGATGCTCCTTTAACATATCGGGGAAGTATGCGATATTCTTATCCCCGGACCAGAAGGTACAATCTTAAAGTGATTTTTAACTTTTAATCCAGTTAACCTTAACATTGAATAATATGAAAGCTTTAAAAATTAACAGGATACTTTTTTTGTTGGCTATTTCTTTTAGCTTAACATTAAGTTGTGAAAAATACCTTGATAAAACCCCGGATGCAGAGATAAGCGAACAGGATATTTTTAGTAATTATCAGTCTTTTCAGGGTTTTATTGATCCTAATTATTATGAGTTAGTAGGATATAATTTTCATTATAACTCCTCCACAATGGATATTGGCGGGGAAGCACACTCATATATTGGCTGGGCAACTTCGCTTTATTCCAACAGAGGTAATTACTGGGCACTGGCCGGGGCAAATCCTATAAATACAGTATCTCATTTTAATAATTCTTCACGCGGATACGGAATTTTATCAACTGAAGGCAGTGGTATCTGGAGAGGAGGATGGCGTGGTATCCGCCGCTGTAATGTAGCATTAGAGAATATGGATTTATTGACTGAAGCCACAAAAGAAGAAAAGGATATTTTACTTGGACAGATCTATTTTTTCAGGGCTTATTTTCATATGGCCATAATTGAAGCTTATGGCGGTATGCCTTATGTTGAGGAGGTATTATTACAATCAGAGCCTAATCATTTACCAAGACAGGGCTATCATGAGTCTGTTGAAAAGATAATTGCCGATTACGACAGGGCAATAGCTTTACTTCCTGAAGACTGGGACCAAACTACCTGGGGGGCACAGCGGCCGGGATCAAATTTTGGCAGAGTTACAAAAGGCGCTGCCCTGGCTTACAAACAAAAAACTTTACTTTATGCTGCAAGTCCTTTAATGAACCAGGTTTCAGGAAATGATTATACTTATAATATTGATTATGCAAAAAAAGCTGCGGATGCAGGATGGGAAGTAATAAAACTTGCCAATAAAGGAGTTTATTCACTTCTCCCGTTCGAGAATTACAGTGACATGTTTTATACAACTACTTCCGGCAGTGTGTGGTCAAGTGAAACAATATTTATGAAAATAAACAGAATTGTAGGGAAGTCTAATCATACGACGTGGATTGCCAGACAATACAATTTTCCCAGATTGGGAGGGACATATTGTCAGGGAGTTAATCAGGTATTTATTGACAGGTTTGAAATGGCTGATGGCACACGTTATAAAAAAGAATATGATTCTGATAATGATCTTCGCTGGGATTTTAGAGATCCCAGATTTAGAAAAAGTATAATTGTTGATAAGGATCAGCATGGTGTCAATCCGGCAACAAAAATCAGGTTATATACCGGCCCCGGGACAGATAAAAATCCAACGGCACAGGTAACTACTGCATATTTAATAAAAAAGTTCTGGCCCAAAGGTGTTAATGGAATTGATCAGCTTTGGACAGGCTTTCGTCATAATACCCCTCTTATGCGTTTAGCCCAGGTTTATCTTGATTATGCCGAGGCTGTAACTGTTGCTTATGGGCCTACGGGCTCTGCCCCGGGAGCAAATCTGACGGCTGTGGATGCGATAAATATTATCCGTGCGCGTGCCGGTATGCCTCCTGTTACTGCTGAAGCTGATGGTTATAATTCGTTTATGGATCTGGTCCGTAATGAACGGATTGTTGAGCTTTGTTTTGAAGGCCAATACTGGTATGATATCCGCAGATGGCATGTGGCTCATTTACCTGAATACATGGAGTTTCTTGATTTGGAATTTGATGCAGACTGGACACCCGAATCATTTAAAAGAGTAGTGTTTCTGCAGCGTGTGTTCGAAGATCCTAAACATTACTGGCTTCCTATACCCAAAACTTTGGCAGAGCAATATAAAGAAATGACCCAGAATCCAGGGTGGTTTTAGCTAGCTTTTTAAGAAATTAATAAATCTTATAATTAACTATGAAATAATACACTATGTATAAAAAATATGTTTTCGGCATTTTAGTTTTACTTTTGAGTTCAAATTTTCTATTTGTTTTAGATTCCGGTGCCCAGACTCAGAAAATGATCACTATGATTGTACAGGATACAGATGGTAATCCTGTCATTGGCGCCAGGATCACTATTGGTGAGTCGTCCCTGCCAATATTAAGTAATGATCGTGGCGAATTTATTTTTCAGTGTTTATCCCGTATTCCGGTTTTGATTGAGGCGGATGGTTTTGAATCTCAGCTTATTACCGCAACCCCTGGTATGGATTCTTCTGCTATTACTCTTTCCAGGTCTCTTTATCAGATGGGTGATAATGATCTGGTACGTATGCCTTTTGAGAGTTTTAAGCAGCGTCAGGTCCCTGGAGCGGTTGTCGGTATTAATCCCCGTGAACTTTTAAGGTATGATCAGCAAAACTCATTTAGTGGCGCTTTACGCGGCCGTATTCCCGGAATATTTGGTTCGACCAATATCCGGCAGTTTGGCAGTCCGTTAATTGTTGTTGATGGTATTCCCCGTCCTGCTTCTGATTTTAATCTTGAACAGATTGAGCAGATCACCGTTATAAAGGACCTTGCTTCTGCTATGCTATATGGTTCCCAGGCAGAAAATGGTGTTATATTAATAACCACACGCAGGGGTAAACCTTTAAAAAGAGAATATCATGTTACAGCCGAAAGAGGTATGAACATTCCGATTTCTTATCCTAAATATCTTAATTCTGCTGATTACATGGAATTATATAATGAAGCTCTTTCCAATGATGGTTTAGGCCCAAAATATTCAGCCACTCAGATTGAAAGGACACGTGAAGGTTCGGATCCTGTTCGTTATCCTGATGAGCATTATTACAATTCCACTTATCTTAATGACTGGTCTACATATAATTATGTAGTTGGTGAGGCGGGAGGCGGTAATGAGATTGCCCAGTATTACCTTAATGTCGGATGGAACCGTAATAACAGTATTTTAAAGTTAGGCGAGGGTGGCAATGAAAAAAATGACAGGTATAATATGCGCGGTAATGTTGATTATAAATTAACTGATAATATCAAGATTACTTTTGATGGTTCTGCTATATTTAATTTTAACAGCGCTCCCCGTTACACTTCAGCGAGCAATGATTTTTGGAAGCTTTCCACTACTTTAAAACCAGATAATACTGCTGTTCTTATTCCTGCTTCTTATATGAAGGATTTGGATATGCTTAATGCAGCAAAGCTTGTTGATGGTCAATACTTACTGGGTGGCACCAGTGAATATCAGACTAATATTTATGGTGAGCTTACACGTAACGGCCCTCGTTTAAATAATGATCGTTTAATTGAATTACGTACGGGCCTTGATTTTGATTTGAGTAATATTACCCCTGGTTTAAGTGCTTCCGGTTATCTTGCCTTTGATATGTTTAGCATGTTACAGCTTGATATTTTGAATGCTTATGCTGTTTATCGCCCTAATTATTCTGCTGATACAGTCAGGAATTTCACTAAATATAAAACTGATGTTAAGATCAAAGACCAGACTTTGAGTTCTGTTGCTTTTTATCGTCGTTCAGGCGTTTATGGCAAGTTGAATTATCATCGTATCTTTAATAATAAACACAATATAACTGCCAATGCAGTAGCTTACCGTGATCAATATAATGAAGAGAATGCCACTCAGCTTCTCAAGCACCTTCAGTTTGCCCTTCGTGCTAATTATACTTATGATAATAAATACATTGCTGAGCTTACCGGAGTATATACCGGTTCTGTTAAATTATTTGAGACAAAGCCCTGGGCTTTGTCTCCTGGTATTGGTTTTGCCTGGATATTATCAGAGGAGGATTTTTTAAAGGATAATTCTTTGATTAATTATTTAAAGTTGCGTACTAACTGGGCTGTCATTAATACTGATGAGGGTTTGAGCAGTTATTTTTTAGGCAGGGAGCTGTTTTCTGCCAGTGGTACTTTTTATTTCAATCATGGTCCTAATTATAATTCCGGAAGGATTATGGCAATGGGTAATCCTGACATTGGTTTTGAGAAAAAGATGAATTATAATTTTGGTTTTGAGTCAATGTTAATGGGTTACCGTTTAGGCTTTGAGGGGTCTTATTTTTATCGCTTTACCATAGATTTAAATGAGAATTATGATGTTTTAGTCAGGCGTATTAATCAGCATCCTGTTTATATTATTACTCCTCCTTTTGAGAATTATGGCAGTTATCGGACCCAGGGTGTTGAACTTGGTTTGAATTATTATGAAACGCTTGGTGATTTTGATATCAGGATTGGCTCTAATTTTGCTTATTCAGTACCCAAAGCTTTGATTGTTGATGAATTGGATTATGAGGAGAGTTATCGTAAGCTTGCAGGTCGTGCAAGTGATTCTTATTTTGGTTATGTTGCTCTTGGTTTATTTAAGGATCAGTCAGAGATTGACAATTCTCCGGTTCAAACTTTCGGGGCAGTTCAGCCTGGTGACATCAGGTATGCAGATTTAAATGATGATGGTGTTATTGATGATAAGGATCAAAAGGTTATTGGGAATTCTCGTGCCCGGGTTCATTTAGGCCTCCATTTTCATTTAAAGTTCAGGTCTTTTGAATTATTTGCTTTAGGCACGGGCCAGTATGGCCGTAATCGTTATTTTAATGATGCTTATTACTGGGTCTATTCTGACAGGAAGTATTCAGAAGTTGTTTGGGACAGATGGACACCTGCTACAGCAGAAACAGCTACTTATCCTCGTTTAACCACATTTTCGAACCCTAATAATTTCAGGAATTCTACTTTTTGGATTCATAAGTACAACTGGTTTACTTTACATACCCTTCAGTTAACATATGGCATCCCTTCCATTCGGGGTATAAATGATGCGAGTGTCTTTTTGCGTGCCGGTAATTTATTTACCTTTTCCAAGGTCAGCAAACAAATGCAGTTAAATGTTGGTTCATCCCCACAGATGAGAGTTTTATCCCTTGGCTTAAACATTAGTTTATAATTAAAGAAAAAATTACTAAAAATGAAAAATCACATTTATATATTTCTGTTATTGTTTGTTTTAAGTTTATTTTCTTGTGAAAAGTTTTTGGAGCCTTTGAATGAGAATTTAGTTGACAGTGATCAGATCGTTAAGTACCGCGAGTATGCCGAGGGCATTTTGTTAACTGCGTATATAAACCTGCCAAAGGAGTATTATTTTTATTCAGATATTGCCAGTGATGATGCTGTTACCAATGACAGGAATTCTTCCTATCGGCGTATGGCTACCGGTGAATGGAAGGCTTCATATTATCCTTTATCGGAATGGGAGAGTGCCTATACACAGATTTATTATTTGAATAAGTTTATAGAGATTTATGAGTCAGTAGTCTGGGCATATGATCAAAGGCTCAGTAAAAGCGACAATGATTATAAAAATCAATTACTTAAGAAAAGGTTAGGTGGTGAGGCGTATGCACTGAGGGCTTTTTACAAGTATTTGTTATTGCAATACCATGGTGGTAAGACTGCAGACGGACGCCTGATGGGTTTTCCCATTGTAAATACCCCGTTAACATTAAGAGATAATCTTGAACTTAATCGTAATACTTTTGCTGAATGTGTAAGCAGTATTTTTTCCGATCTTGACCTTGCTATATCCATGCTTCCTGATACCTGGTTTGATAAGCCTGTTGGTGGTTCAAATCCTGTTGAAAATGGTCATTATAATATTACCACCGGAAAGATTTTTGAGAATCGTGTTAATGGTAATGCAGCCCGCGGATTGAAAGCAAGAGTTGCCCTTTTGGCTGCAAGTCCTGCTTTTTCTGAAGGAAGCGGGGTCACCTGGGAACAGGCTGCTGTAATTGCAGGAGATTTTTTAAAAAATTTAGGTAATTTATATACTAAATCTGCGACTGTTTATAATCATACATTTTACAAAGAGACCAGTAATAAGGAGATTATCTGGAATACTTCATTGCTTCAAAAGCGTACATGGGAGCAGAATAATTTTCCTCCCACTTTATTTGGAAACGGACGTACTAATCCTTCTCAGAATTTAGTTGATGCCTTTCCAATGAAAAATGGTTATCCCATAACACATTCCCTGGGTGGATATGATCCTGATAATCCTTATTTGAATCGTGATAACCGTTTTAATGAATATATTGTTTATAATAATTCTTTACTTAAAAATACCCGTATTTATACATATGTTGATGCTCCTTCCAATGGTATTAATGTTTTGTCTACTTCTACCCGTACAGGTTATTACTTAAAGAAGTTAATGTCAGAAGGTGTTAATCTTGATCCTGCGGGTGTTGTAAATACTGCCCATACATATACATATGTTCGTATGACCGAAGTATTATTAAATTATGCTGAAGCTGCCAATGAAGCATGGGGGCCCGATGGAGATCCGAATGGTCTAGGTTTTACCGCCAGAAGCAAGATTGCAGAATTAAGGCTTCGTGCCGGTATTAATCCTGATCTGTATATTGATGAAATTACTGATCAGGTAGATTTTAGGACCTTTATCAGAAATGAAAGAAGGGTAAGTTTATGTTTTGAAGGGTTCAGATTTTGGGATTTACGTCGTTGGGAAGATGTTTCAGCCATGCAGGCCCCGGTCAAAGGTGTTTATATTACCGTTGAAGATGGCATTACTACTTATGATTACAGAAATATAGAAGAGCGATTATATGAACCTTATATGATTTATGGTCCTGTTCCATATGGTGAGACACGTAAATATGCTTTAGTTCAAAACAAAGGTTGGTAGATAATAAATTTGATAATACACGTTGAAAATATACAAATATGAAAAAAATATTTATTTTATTATTTCTTTTTACTTTACTGGCCTGTCAGGATCAGCCGATATCTTTTAGTGATTTTGATTTTCAGGCCGTTTATTTTCCTGTTCAGCTTCCTGTCCGGACGCTTTCATTAGGTGAGGACAGATTGGATAACTCATTGGATAAACAGTATATTTTTGATATTGGAGTTACCATTGGTGGTATGTTTGAGAATAAGCGTGACTGGACTGTTGATTATGTATTGGATAGTGAGCTTACAAATAATGTATTTACAAATACTCTGGAGGAGATTTTACCTCTTCCTTCCCAATATTATACGATGAGCCCTTTAAATACTGTTATTATTCCAAAGGGTTCATTTAATGGCCTGATAAGAGTACAGCTTACAAGCGATTTTTTTGATGATCCGATATCTCTTACCGGTCGTTATGTTGTACCGTTGAGATTAACCAATACTTCTGCCGATAGTATTTTGATGGGATTACCTTCCATTCCTAATCCCGATATAAGGGTTAAAGCTGATTGGGAATCTGGTATGTCACCGAAGAATTGGACATTGTATGGTGTTAAATATGTAAATGCTTACCATGGCACCTATTTTCACCGTGGCAGAGATATAAGGGTCTCTAAAGATACCGGTGAGGCTGTTGATACTGTAGTATTCCGGAATCAGTTTGAACATCGTGAGAAGGACCCTGTCATTACCCTTAAAACAATTTCCAGATTAAGTGTTGTTTCCAATGGCGTTGGTAACCTGACAGGAGGTGGAAATTCCATGATTTTAACTTTTACCAAAGAGTTGGGTGAGTCAGGTTCCGTAACAATCTCTGCAAATGAAGATGCTGATTATGAAGTTACAGGCAGTGGCCAGTATTTTGATAAGGCTTCCAGTAAGGAGCAATGGACAAAGTTAACCTGGCAGGGCATGTATTTAAATTATACTTATGATGACGGAACCTTAATACACAACATTGTTGACACGCTGGTATTCAGGGACAGAGGAATTAAATGGGAAGAAAATAAAATTATTATAGATACGCCTTAAAATCAATAAAGGATAAAAAACTTAATTCTAAATCTCCTATGTTTTATTTTAACCAACCAAACATAGGGGATTTATATAATTCTGAAGTTACAGGAATTTGAAATTGTTTCAAATGTATTCTTCACTCCGGCATATTTTTTATTGGATATTTTGTCTTGGATTTGTAGCAATTAACAAAATAATGGCCTATTCCGACTGGCCTATGTGGAGGTATGATCATGGCAGGAAGGCATGTGCAGAAATACCCCTCCCGGATAATCCGGTTCTTCTTTGGACGAGGCAGTTGGACACACCTGAACGTTGCTGGCCTTTTCAGTATGAAGAATACTATTCCGCCGGAAATCCGGATAAAATAGGCAAACTTTCTTTTGACCTGTCTTATGAACCGATTATTGGAGAAGGGATATTATTCATTCCTTCCATGGTTTCAGATAAGGTAACAGCATATTCAGCTTTAGAAGGAGAAGAATTATGGAGTTTTTATGTTGGGGGGCCTGTAAGGTTTGCCCCGGTTTACAACTCCGGGAAGGTATATTTTGTATCCGATGATGGATACTTGTATTGTCTTGATGCTAAATCAGGTAAATTGCTTTGGAATTATCACGGAAGTTATTCCGAAAGAATGGTATTGGGAAATGAAAGGCTTATTAGCATGTGGCCTGCCAGGGGAGGCCCGGTTTTTAAAGACGGAATTATTTATTTTGCTTCCGGTGTGATACCATTTGAAGGAGTTTTTATTCATGCCGTTGATGCTTCAAATGGAAAGAAAATCTGGACAAACAGTACAACAGGATCGATCTGGACTTTGCCACAGCATCCTGGAACTTATTCCTATGCCGGGCCGTCCCCCCAGGGATATCTGGCACTTTCTGAAGATAAACTTATTGTCCCGGGTGGAAGAACCCCGCCTGCTGTATTTGATTTAAGAACAGGTGATTTTCTTTATTTTCATCAGGATCATGGTGTCATTGGAGGCGGGGCAGGCGGATACAGATCATTTACCAATAACAACTGGTTTTTTAATCATGGAATGTTATACGCACTTGAAGACGGCTCCCAGTTTGGCCCTGTTCCGTGTGATGTGCTTTCGGATAATGCGTTCATAGGCATATCAGGAAACAAATTAATTGCACATAATTCTGAGCTTAAAAAGATTGATACTATTATTGAAAACAGGCTGGCAAGGGGTGAGTTAAAAAAACTATTTCAAATTGAATCAATTTGGGAAAAACAAGTTCCTGATTTAACAAGGCTATATTTTAAATCAAAATCTCATTTTGTGCTGGGCAGAAATAATGGAAAAACTATCTCTTTGTTTAAAGTTAATGATAAGGGAATACCGGACAGGCTTTGCTGGAACTATGATATTGAAGGAGAAATTTGGAATATAATTGCTGGAAACGCCTGTTTATATGTGGTAACCCTGGAAGGCAAGATCTATTGTTTTGGAGAAGGCACCGGTTCTTCCCCGAAACACTATCTATATAATAACATAACTTACCGGCCGGATATAAAGTCGATTTCACTGGCAAATACTATTTTACAGAAAACAAAAGGCAGGAATGGCGGATATGCTTTGATATGCGGGGGGGATAACTATGATCTTATACATGCCCTTTCTGATAACAGTACAATGCATTTTATTGTTGCTGAACCTGATCCAAAGATAAGGGAGAATTTAAGAAAACGCCTGGATAATAATGGATTATGTGGCAAAAGGGTGGCTGTGGTTAATGCTTCAAATATGAGCTCTGTTTTTATTCCTTATATATATGATCTGATAATTAATACCGGAAATAAGCATTCAAAAGAAGAGTCGGAAAAAGTTTTTAATTCTTTGCGGCCATATGGTGGTGCATTATGTTTTATTCGTACGACTAATAATTCGGTTAAATTTTTAAATCAATTAAACCTTGCTAATGCTGAGTTAAAAAAAGGAAATGATTTTACTATCATTATACGGAAAGGTCCCTTACCGGGTTCAGCACAATGGACTCATCAATATGGAAGTTCTTCAAACCGGGCTTATTCTGATGACAATCTGGTTAAGACCCCGCTTGGAACAGTCTGGTTCGGAGGGCCTTCAAATGAACATATCCTTCCAAGGCATCATATGGGGCCAATTCCACAGGTTGCAGGTGGCAGGTTAATTATTATGGGTGTTGAAACCATCAGTGCAAGATGTGTTTACACAGGGAGAGAATTATGGGTCAGGGAAATTCCTGGTATTGGTCATCCTTATACTTCATTGGAACATGAAGAAATATTCAGAAACAACAGGTCTGTATCAATAGGTGTACGTCCCGGAGCAAATTTTTTGGGCAGCCCCTTTGTTTCTACAGAAGAAATTATATATGTCTGTGACCGGGAGAAGATTTTATTACTTGATGCCTCCAATGGTAGTTGTATAAAAGAGTTGCGTTTAACTCATCCTGAAAGTGGTAAACCCTATATTTTCAGTTTTTTATTAGTATGTGGAGATTATTTGATTACCACTGCTGGGCCTCAAATATTTGATGATGCACAGCCTGGTTCAGGTAAGGGAAATCCCTGGAATGCAACATCAAGTTCTACCTTAATGGTTATAGACCGTCATAGTTGTAATATGATATGGAAAGTTGATGCGAAAACGGGTTTCAGGCATAATGCCATTGTGGCAGGAAATGATAAATTATTTTTAATTGATGGATTGTCAGAAGAATTGCTTACGCTTCTTCAAAGGAGGGGCTTGAAAGAAGAAGTAAATGCTGAGCTTATTGCATTTGATTTAAGTAACGGGAAGAAACTTTGGTCTTTTAATGATAATGTTTTTGGAACCTGGTTAGGTTTTTATGAAGATAAAAACATTCTAATACAGGGCGGTCGCAGGATCCTTTTTGCAGCATGGGATGCCAGAAGGAATTTATATCGCGGTTTGCCGGATGAACCGGCTGAAAGAATAAAAGCACACAATAGTCTTACAGGAGAAGTAATCTGGGAAAATAAAGATCAGCTTTATATCGGACCTTTGGGACTTCATCCGGACATGATCATTCCCGGAGGTGCAGGTCAGCCTGCATTAGATCCCTATACAGGGAAAATAATTATGAGAAATCATCCGGTAACCAGTGAACCTGTTCCATGGGATTATCATAAATTTTATGGATGTGGATCAATGAACTGCAGTAAATATCTTATAACCTATCGTTCCGGAACTGCAGGGTTTAATGATCTGCTAAATGATGGGGGTACCGGAAATTTTGCCGGATTCAAATCCGGATGTACCAATAATCTTATTATTGCCGACGGGATGCTCAGTGCTCCCGATTATACACGCACATGTACCTGTTCCTATCCTTTGCAAACTAGTTTTGGATTTACTCATATGCCCGGAATTGGTGTGGAAATGTGGACAATGAATAAGCTGGAAATAGGAGATGATTTTATTCGTTCACTTGGTATTAATTTTGGTGCACCGGGGAACAGGAAGGAAGACGGGATACTTTGGCTTGAATATCCGAAACAATGTGATCCCGGGCCAGATCTTCCAATAGAAATAAATTCCAAATCACTTGAATATTATAGGAATCATATCACATGGATGAAAAATCATGATCAAAATTATGACTGGGTTGGATCTTATGGAGCCAAAGGAATTAAATCCATCTTAATTAAATTGATACCTGAAAATTTTGTTACTGAAGTAAATTATACCGTTACATTATATTTTACTGAACCTGATAATATATCTCCCGGTGAAAGGGTTTTTGATGTCTTTATACAGAATAAAAAGGTACTTGATGGTTTTGATATTGCAAAACAAGCGGGTGGGCCGGGATTAATTTTAACCAGGGAGTTCAGGGGAGTGAAAGTCAGGGATAAGTTAAAGATTGACTTTTCTGAATCTAAGAATCAAGCTGTTATTGCAGGGATTAAAATAGTTTTGGAAGATTCTCAATTATCTTCATCATATTAATTTTAAGTAATTATTTTATTATATTTTCATTTTCTTTTTGTGAATGATAGTATACAGGGGGATAAAAATATCCTCCAAATGATAATTTCTATTCTAAGTTATTTCCGAAAAATAACTTAATTTGTAAGTGCCTGAATAATTCCTTAATTTTATTATTTCTAAGTTGTGTGATTTCGGAGATAAGAAGGAATGTTAACTTTATAAAAGAAAATTTTAAATAAAGAATTTATAAAATCAAAAAATTTATATTAAATACTCAATGAACTCAAAATTAATCCCCGGCTTTATTTTGCTATTTAAACTTCTTGTCTTTACTTCATGTCAAAAATCAGGTAATATAATTTTTCTGGAAGCTGAAAATTTCTCAAATTCCGGAGGCTGGGTAGTTGATCAACAGTCAATGGATATTATGGGATCGCCTTATTTACTTGCACATGGTTTGGGCATTCCGGTCAGAGACGCTGAAACCATAATAGAAGTCGGGGCAGCAGGAAATTATCATATTTGGGTAAGAACCAGAAATTGGGTTGCTCCATGGGGAATTGAAGAAGGTCCGGGTACTTTTGTCCTTACAATAGATGATGTCCCTGCTGATGAAATATTTGGAAAATCAGGTGAAAACTGGCATTGGCAATATGGAGGGAGTATGTATCTTAAATCAGGGGAACATAAACTTGCAATTAAAGACCTTACGGGGTTTAATGGCCGTTGTGATGCAATAATTCTAACAACTAATAAAGGTTTTAATCCTCCTGAAGATCTAAATGAATTAATAAGTTTCAGGAAAAAGATGCTGGGAATTCCAAAGAGACCTGAACTTGCAGGAGATTTTGATCTTGTTGTAATAGGGGGAGGGATGGCTGGTTGCTGTGCTGCTGTAAGTGCTGCGCGATATGGATGTAAAGTGGCTTTAATACAAAATCGTCCTGTCCTGGGTGGGAACAATAGTTCTGAAGTCAGGGTCGGATTATCCGGTAAAATACATCAGAAACCATATCCAAAATTAGGCAAGCTTGTTGATGAAATCGGATCTATTGGCTATCATAATTATTGGGATGCTGTGCGTGACCCTGATGCCCCCGGAAGAGATCATATTTTCGATGTAATTGAAAAACATCCTGAAAAGTTGATTCATAATGCCGGTCCTGCCAGTAATTATGGTGATGAAAAAAAACAAAAAGTTATAGAGAATGAGCCAAATATAAAACTATTTCTTAATACACATATTTTTAAAACAAAGACAAAAAATAAGCAAATTATATACGTGGTTGGCAAAGATATTTATTCGGGAAAAGAATATAAATTCAGGGCTAAATTATTTGCTGATTGTACAGGAGATGGGAATGTGGGATTTTTAGCAGGGGCTGATTATAGAATTGGTGTAGAGACCAGAGATGAAAC
>CAZLXM010000003.1:0-15005 GCA_964563105.1 uncultured Bacteroidaceae bacterium | reverse complement strand
TGCTCCGGAAAAAAAAGATAACCTGTCGATGGGGACTTCTGTACAATGGTTTGCAACAGAGGGGGATGAACTTTCCTCTTTTCCATCTTGTCCATGGGCTGTAAAGTTTGATGAAAATACATCTTATAAAATTACCCGGGGTGACTGGGATTGGGAAGCGGGAATGAAAAGGGACCAGATTGAAGAGGTTGAATTTATCAGAGATTATGCTTTAAGGGTAACTTTTGGAAACTGGGACTTTATTAAAAATGAGAGTGTTGACAAAGATAAGTTTTTAAATTACAGTTTATCCTGGGTTGCTTACATTGGCGGAAAGCGTGAATCAAGAAGATTAACGGGTGATTTAATTTTGAAAGAACAGGACCTTACAGATCATATTCTGTATGAAGATGCTTCTTTTACAACTACCTGGGGTATTGATTTGCATTATCCGATACAAGCTGATAATTTTGAAGGTGAACCTTTTCGTGCCAAAGCTCATTCCACAAGGATTGATCCATATCCGGTACCATATCGTTGTTTATATTCACGAAACATTAATAATTTATTTATGGCCGGGCGTAATATAAGTGTTTCCCGTGTTGCCCTGGGATCAATAAGGGTTATGCGAACAGGGGGGATGATGGGTGAAGTGGTAGGTATGGCTGCCTCGATTTGCAGGTTAAATAATTGTCTTCCCAGAGATGTTTATGAATCCCATCTTGATGAGCTTAAAGTGTTAATGACTAATGGTGTTCCCTCTTTTAGTGCTGCAACTGCAGCTCCCTGATCATAAAATTAGAAGAATGCATAATAGAAAATAGAACATAAAAATTGTTCACAAAAAAGATATATAAAAATCAATATTGACCAGTTTGCCTGTAAGGCCGTCCCTTTCCAAAATTCAGTTATACCGTGAAAACCGTTTAAGGTTTTGGATTTGGTTCAATTACCGGAACTTCTCTCTTTTTAACAGCACTTAATGCTATAAGCATTATTCCATTTTTCTCAACTACTTTATCTTGCGCATTTAAGAAGTTGGAAGTGCCTTTAAGGTTGATTTCTTTTATCTTTGTGCCTGCCCTGGAATTTATCCATTCAAAAGCGAAAAATGTAATGGGGTTCTTTTCCATATCTGTTGAGCAATCTATTGCATCAGCCATATAACAATATCTGTCCTGTGAAGACCCTTGCCCCCTGTCATACCATCTTTCAAAATTCTCATCTCTGAATACATTCCATTCCAGAATATTATAACCATAGCGAATCGGAATATTTTCCGTAAAACCATCTTCAAAAACTATTTCATACCATCCCAGCAGGTCAGATGAATCATCAAAATTGAATATCTTTCTATATGCTTTTTCATTATTTGCCGGATATGCACAGGCATGCAGGAACAGTAAACTATTGACATCCTCATCAATTTGTATCCCTTTAACTTCATTTGTAATCGGAATGTTATTATTCCCTTCTGTGCCTGCCATTATAGCGCATCTGGCAGATTTCTTCGAACTGCCTGCCAGTTCAAAAACTTTTTGTCCGGAATTTATCTGTCCTTTTTTTAACGTCGTCAAATCAATACTAATTGTATTTATTTCCTTTGATGCATTAAAATTTTGGTCTATTTTTATCGGAATAACCGGATCGCTATCGCTTGGATAGGCTTTTCCATTAAGATTCTTTCGTATTTGCGGCATAAGATAATTAACAGTTTCAAAATGTTCTTTTGGATGAAGAGATTGTTTTTTTGACCAGAGTAAATTTGCACATCCCAGAAAAAAATCCATTAAATCTTTTCCAAAGTTATATTCGGTTGTAGCTGCCCAGGATGACGGGGCACCTCCAAGTACACCCGAAAGTTCTTTTCTTGTTTCCCAATTACTGATATTAGGTAAGAAATTGCCATATATTTGCTTAAATCCCAAGTTTTCAAGAAAGACATCATTTTTTTCATCTCCATAAAACCAATTGAATATTAAAATGTCTTTTGGGATCTTTGCTTTTACCATTTCCAAAGGTAAGCCACCCGGAGTTTGATAATTATAACCGGTTTGAGTCCTTCGGTCAACATATCCGGCACCTCTGACATTTTCGAGCAGGTGGTCGCCCCACATGGCAACTTTAATTCTTTTTCGTGATAAATAGTTATATATTTTATTCAGATCTTGTTCGAATAATGTAAAATAATCTTTTCCTCTGCAAAGGGGACAATAGTCTATTGGGGCCCCCCACCACTCATCACGTCCAATATGTATCATTTTTGGCTTCATCACTTCGATATATTCATCAAAAACATCAAATACAAGTTCATAAGTTTTTGGATTTGAAGGGCAGTAAGTACTTGGCCACTCAGAGTTATGTACATCTGCAAGTTCCCTGTGACGGGTTAACAGATAAAATGTGTGTGACAGAGTGGGCAGTTCAGGGATTACATCTATAAAATGATCTCTGGAAAATTGAACCATATCCCTTACTTCCTGTTTTTCAAGAATACCTCCGTCACCAGCATCATGATGGGTTGAATTCTGAGAATATATGCCTGGTCCCATCGCCCTGCTACGTCTCGAATAATCCAGCTCTTTTGCAAATTCGACCCATCCTGCATTTAGTTCAGGGTGCCGGTCAAATCTCATTACTGCATTAACCTCGATAATTACTTTATTGAATTTATATAGGGCCATAAAATCTTTTATGAATGATTTGAAATAAGGAATATTTTCCCGTCCCGGTATATAAAGTTTTATTCCGCGGAAAGGCATATCAGGCCAGTCCCGGACCTGAACTCCCTGAATTTTGATCCCATTTTCTTTTTTAATTATCTGACGGAGAGATTGCATTCCGTAAAAAGCTCCCTGAGGATCACTTCCTGCAACAATTACACTTCTTTTATCCACATTAAGGATATATCCTTCAGGCCCCGGATTTTGAGCATTAATTTTAATTTTTTGTTGATTGCAATATTCCCTTATCAGAGGATTATCGATAGATCCCATTAAAATAAAAGGTTTGTTTATCGGGATGCCGGAGAGGTTTTCAATTCTTACTGCGATCCCAAATTTGTCAATTAGTTCCGCAACTATAAAACGGGCCAGAAAAAGATCCTTTTCCGAAGCTTTCCAGGGTACAATTATTATAGTTTCTTCGTCTAAATCAAAATTTTCATTATTAAGCGTTATTTCCTGGGGATTAGGGAATATTATCGGTTTTATTTCGGGAAGTTGTGCATAAACTTTATCGAAAGAAAACAGGAGAAAACAGAGGATAAATGTTACTGTCAGAATTAATCTGTAATATACTTCTCGTTTCATGTTAATTTATTTTTTATTGCGTTTTTTGTTTAAAGCCTTATTTTATTTTATAAATGAAATGTATCAAATATCGCTATATTTAAATCTTAATTAGAATATTAATTGATAAATATCTATTAATAGTCAGGCACCCAGAAAACCATCATTGTAAAAAACCGGTTTGTATCCATGTTCTGTAACCCAGCGTATAGCAGTATCCAGTCTCTGAAAATGATCAGGTATATAATTTTTATAGAAGGGCCAGAAATATTGTTCATGTGTCATTATATCCATTATTTCTGACCGGTCAGGATTTTGTGCAATTGTTTCGAGGGTTGGAATAATTTTTTCCAGAGGTGTTCTGTTACAACACAGATCAGCAAGTGCAAAGATTATACCTTTTTCAAAATCCATGAAAGCATCATGACGTGAGAGATACTCAGATCTTATGTCATCAACAAAATAATTATTATCCCATACTCCGCCTGTAAGTTTAGGGCCTCCTGTTCTAAGGACACGCACTCCTTTTTCTTTAAGAGCTTTATGCGAGGAGGGAGGGGCAAGATTCCAGTGAATTACTGTTGGAGGAGTATAAGTATCCGGTCCTGCAAAACGATAAATTTCTTCAGCTACCATTTCCAAATCACCAATCAGCTTATTTGCAGATGCATATTGATATGGTCTGTCGGGATTATTAGAATAGGCATGGAATGCTAATTTAAGCCAATGTGAATTATCTTTCCATTCATTTTTATAACGATCGGGAAAGTGCGTCAGATTGAATTCTTTTTTGTTAGTATATTCTAAACCATCACTGAAATAGGTGTTCAGCACGAATTTAGTTCCATATTTTTGATGCAGATTCTTTAGCCCTTTCAGATAAAAGCAATCGAATAAAGATTTGTATTTTTCCCTGGCTATATCACGCAAAAAGAATATATTATCATCAACTTCAAAGCCATATCTGGGGAAAGAGTTTTTATCCCAGACTACTCTGATCTCATGGCTGCTATTTCCCATGGGGCTTTTTGACAAGGCGGTAATTTCTGTTTCATTGTCAGTAAGGACAACTTCTGATAAAAATTTTGTTCCCTTACGTTCAGCTTCTATACCATTAACTGTAACATGACTGAGTAGAGCTGCCTCTCCTTCAACAATTATTTTCAATCCTCCGTCTTTTTTTTTGCCATGTTTACTATTTAAAATAGCACCATGAAAAGGTGTCTCGATTTTTATCCATCCCCCGGAGGAAAACGGGTTAATAGATGCTTTTGTTAATTCAGTTAATAGAATACCTCCTGTAAGGGCTGTAAAGGAGCTTTGTAAGAATTTTCGCCGTTTAAATTTTTTATTCTTGTATTCCATAGGCATAATAAGTAAATTTTTTGATCTTTATCTATGTATCAAGTAAATTCTATTTTAAATCAGGCATTCAGGAAACGTATTGGCTGGCTGAAAATCAGTTCACTAAACTCATCCCATGCTTCAATTCTGATATAACTGATCCCCGGTTTACCGTTATTTAAGGGAATTTCATATTCGAATCTGCTATTACCTCCCTGCTTCAATAATTGTCCTTTGTCGGATGCCAGCAGTATTGTGGCATTCTTGTTAGTTCCTATGAGGAGTTTATAATTTTTAAGTGTAATATTTGTAAAAAACAGATTTTTTCCCTCGATAGCCCCAAAGAAAGCACCATTCCGGTATGCCTTCAGGCATTCGTATTCATTGAATTCCGGAACCAGAAGTATATTTTTCCCTTTTCCGGAAGTGTGATCCGGTACAAAAAATCCAAGACATTTTCTGCCTGAAGCTAATACCTGATCCCACAATTTAAGCGCCCAGCCTCTGTGTGGATCACCATAACCTGTGGCTGCACCGTCATTATAAACTTCTATACCCAGAACTCTGCTGTCAAAATCAAGCATTTTACAAACATCCTCATACTTGAGATTTGACCATGTGGGGTGATTAATGGTAATCCCGCCTGCATCAGCAAATAGAAGCTGGTCAATCATTTTCTGAAAGGCTTTTTCCCAGGTTAGGCCTGTACCATAACAATAACCATGCTGAGCAGTTAAATATTCATTTCGTGCATCAAAAGTACCGCTGCGAAATAATGACCCGACAGCATTGGCATGTAATCCTAAGTTGGTAAAACTGTGATGTTCCGCATTAGGAGATATTATTACATCATCAGGAATATTTGTAAATAACAGGCCACCTTCGGTGAAAGGCAATTTTTTCTTCTTATCTTCAGGGAGCTTGTCATACCATCCGTTTTTTGGGTCCATTATTATTTTATTCCAATCTAACGGGCCATCTATATATTTGCCATTTTTCCACCTGTCTTTTGATGTATTGTCCGGATCATAAATAGTCCCAAAATCCTGCTTAACCATAAATTGATTTACCTTTATCTGATGAGCCGGATAATATGGAACAGAAGGATAGTAATTAGAAATGGGTATATGTTTTAATTTAAAAACCTGACAAATTTTATCGAGTTTTTCCTGACTTGTAATGTGGGTATGTGATGTGGATGGAATTTGTTTAAATTTTGACCAGTCTACATTTTCATACGGGTTATCAACATCCGGTTTACTTTTTTTATAAGTTTTTGCCGGAGATGAAAATACGTTTTTTGTGTCGATAGTGGTTAACATTGATCCCACTGTTATTTTTTTAATAAAACTTCTTCTATTTGTCATTTTTTTAAAAATTAATTTTTGTTTTAAAATTGTTCCTTTCTCTTATTATTGCATGTAATAATAAGTTTATTTAAAAATTACAATCAATTTTAGACTTTTTTTATTTAGTTAAAGCATCAAAAATTATTTGGTTTTTATTAAAGGTTGTTGTTTTCAGCACATTCAACACTTTTTGTTCTCTAAATATCTTGTAGGCTGGTAATACAGATTTATATAAGATTTCTGTCTCAGTTTGTATCGCAAA
This sequence comes from uncultured Bacteroidaceae bacterium, assembly GCA_964563105.1. Classification (GTDB taxonomy): domain Bacteria; phylum Bacteroidota; class Bacteroidia; order Bacteroidales; genus CAYVTV01. The sequence goes on along the minus strand of CAZLXM010000003.1, from coordinate 8,781 downwards.
TGACTTATTACCGGATCTTGGATTGATAATACTGAGTGGCCTCGGGCTTAAAGCCTGATAAACCTGAGACATATCAAATTTTTCGAGAATTCCGGGAAGTATAATTTCATGATTATATTCCGGATCTTTTGTTTGAACAACACTTTCAAAGGAAATTAGAGGCTCTTCCAGTATAAATGTGGAAATATCTTCAGAAATGACTCCGGCAAAAGCACCATAAAGAGAGCACATTCCCGATCCCCATAGTATTATTTTTTGAGCCTGAATTTCAGATTCCTTTAGCCATTTTATTAATGATAATATATCAAAAACCCTTTGTCCGAATATGGGTTTTCCTGCAAGAAAATCCCAAAATTTTCCGGCCATATCAGGGGAGCTTTCGCCTATTCCGCGAAGATCTGCAACACAAACCTGGTAACCCTTGTTTAACAGTTCGTTCAAAATATCTATGTTTGCAAGTATTTCGGTTTTTCCATTTTCATTAAGATAAAGGATTATATTATTGTTTAGTGCGATATTGGAAGGTTTAAAAATAATCCCTGGTATTGTAATTCCATTTTCCGGTTCGAGCATAAATGGTTGAAGCAGTATTTCTCCTGACTGTCCGGGTTTTTGCATTGAAAAGTTTAATTTTGTTATGTTTAAATCAGTATGTAATACCTCTTCAATTAAATTATACATATTGATTTTATGGTTTTTTAGGGCAGATACAGTTTTAATTTCTTTCCATTTAGCTTTATTATCTTTTAAATAGTCCAAAACAAGCTCCTGATGATATCTGCTTCCTGGCTCATTAAATACATTGCCATTTTTAGCTGCCCATAGATCCTCTTCATTTTCAATAATTGCATTTTCTTCCCAAAAATTTGGAACATCCACATCCATCCACCGCCGCATCCATGCATAAGTTATTTCACGCTGTTCCTGGTTATATGCATGTCCCGCTTTAACCATGGTAGTATTAAATTTTTCGGGCATTCCGTACACAGAGTAGGCTTTATAAAGCCAGGTGGAAAGCTCCCAGACACCACGTGGGGGGTTCAAATTATCATCTGTTGTTGTGTTAAGTAGTAAAGGTTTTGGAACATGTGCAAATAAAGGGTCACCCCGGGGGTCTATGCAACTTTGAAAAGCCCCGAAAAAAACCTGCTCATGATCAGTAGCAAGATTATTCTGAACACGATAATTCCAGGTGTTTGGATTACAGGTGGGGACAGAAACTGCAATTCGATTTTCAAAAGGTAAAATATAAGTTGACATCATTCCTCCGCCTGAACTACCGGTTATACAGATTTTTTCCGGATCAACTTCAGGGCGGCTTATTAAATAATCAATGGCACGAATAGCATCCCAAACCATAAAATTAAATATATGAGTACCGGCAATAAATGCTTGTGTGCCAACTTTTTGGTGAGAAGATAACAAGCCTCTTTCACCTTGCCCAATCTGATCTATTGTTAACACAACAAATCCATTTTTCACCTGAGCTATACTCATTCTTTGATATCTTTCATCAGCTTTTCCTAATTGTGCATGACCTATAACATTAAGTTGGGCGGGCAGGGGAGTTTTGATATTTTTGGGCAGGTATAAATTAGCACTTACCAGATAATCAGGACGACTCTCAAACAATATTTTTTCAACGAAAAAATCTTCCCGTTCAATTCTGCCTGTTATTCTGGGCTTCAAAGGAGTACGATCAGGAAAAGGGCCTGTCCAGTCTATTATGGAATCACTGATAGTCTGGATTCGTTTGTTCCATTCTTCCACTGATCTGAGAGTTGACAATAAAGAATCACGCTTTGCAAATTGCCGTTCAACGATATTTGTAAGATAATCCTGCATCATAGTGGCCGCAGGTTCCTTAAATACGGTAAGGTCTTTAGGGCTAAGGTAATGCTGTGTAAATGTAAAATTATAAATAAAAAATAAAGGAAATATAAATTTTATATAGTTCATAAAGATTCAATTAATTCCTGCTTTGAAATTCTAACTTCTCTGAGTTCAATAATACTCAATGAATCTTTGAAAGTAATAAAATTTTAAGTATAACATACAAGGCAATTGCCCTGAATTTTCATAAAAATGAAAAATATTATTTATATATTCGTAAGGTTTAAATTATTTTAATATCTGTATTAGGTTTAACTATGAGAGGAATTTATCAAATAATTTTATTTTTGGGTTTATTCTTGATTAGTAATTGCAGCATCAGGCATAATGATAAAATTTCAGAAATAGATAAAGAGCCTTTAATTAATCCTGATTATTCCGGTGTCACGATTCCGGTAAATATAGCTCCTCTTAATTTTCAGATCAAAGAATCAGGGGAGTTTTTTATTATAACTTTCATTTCTTCAAATGGCACTCATTTTTCCACAAGATCAAATAAAGGTATTGTCAAAATTCCGGAAGGGAAGTGGAACAGATTATTGAAAGGAAATGAAAGCGGAAAAATTGATATTGAGATATCTGTTAACAGGTCCGGAGAAAATTTTAAGTATAAAACATTTCACTTTTATATTGCTACAGATCCGTCTGATCCTTATATATGTTACCGTTTAATTTACCCTGGATATGAGACATATGTTGAGATGAAGATCATGCAAAGAAATATAGAAAATTTTAAGGAATCGTCTGTTGTTGAGAATCAAATGCTTGATATGAACTGTGTAAACTGTCATTCTTTCAGGCTAAATGATCCTGAAAAGTTTTTAATTCAGGTTCGCGGTTCTGTAGGAGGTGCTTATATAGTTAACGGGAAAAAGATTACGAGAACTGATTTGAAAACCGATAATATGAAGTATGGTGCAGTCTATCCTGCATGGCATCCCGGTGGTAAATTTGTAGTGTTTTCATCAAATAATATAATCCAGTCTTTTCATGCAATCAAGGGTAAAAGGATCGAAGTCCGTGACCTCGCATCTTCACTTGTGTTGTATGACGTTGATACGAATGAGATAACACAGGTTATTGATGACGAATCAGTAAAGTATATGGATACTTTTCCGGAGTGGTCCCCGGATGGAAATTTTATTTATTTCTGCCGGACTAATCAGGTATATGAGGGTTTTGATTTTAAAGAATCAAGATACAATCTTATGCGAAGATCTTTTGACCCTTTAACCGGAGTTTTTGGTGAAGCAGAGTTAATTTTTGATGCCCAGGCTCTTAATAAAAGTGTTTCTTTCCCAAGGATATCACCCGACGGGAATCATCTTGTTTTTACAATGCATGATTATGGGACTTTTTCTATCTGGCATAAGGAGGCGGATTTATATCATATCAACCTGTTAAATGGAAAGGTTGAAAAGCTTCTTATAAATAGTGATAATATAGAAAGTTACCATTCCTGGTCATCTAATGGCCGATGGCTCATTTTTAGCAGTAAAAGAATAGATGGTTTAACAGCCCGGCCCTATTTTGCTTATTTTAGCGCGGATGGTGAATGGGGAAAACCTTTTGTATTGCCCCAGAAAGATCCCACTTTGTATAATCGTATGGTACTTACATTTAACAGACCTGAATTTATTACGGGAAAAATAAAAATAAATTCACGTGAATTTGCAGAATCCTCTAAACAAGGTATTTTAAAAGCTAAGAAAAGAAAGGATCAGTTATCTCTAACAGAAAGATGAACAAGCTTATAGAGATTTAGTATTCCGAAAAATGAAAGATAAAAATAAGAATAAAAAGATTTCTGAAAAAAGGGAAATTAATATCAAGGCATCTGAAATAAAGCAAAGTTTGTATTATCCATTTGCAGTTTTCTTCTTCCTTTCATTTTTCTATTTCCTTTTTTTCGGACATTATATATTTTTTTACCAGGAAAACTTTTTGCTCTTTATATATTCTTCAGAATTTCTTCAAAAATTTATTGATAAACCTGGAGGTTTACTCGAATATTCAGGGTGTTTTTTAACTCAGGGCTATTTTAGCATTATTTATGGATCAATAATTGTGTCTTTGATGCTTTTGTTAATTGCCTTTCTCTATACTAAATTGACAAAAGTCTTATTTAAGTCTTCTTCGCCTTCAATATTTCCAAATATCCTTCCCCCATCGTTACTGCTTTTACTGCAAACTAATACTGACTGGATGATTCAATATAATTTGGGGCTTGCATGTACACTTATTTATTTATTAATGTTTATTAATGTTGAAAAGAGATCTGCAATAGCTAACTATTTATTATTATCCTCATTTCCTTTATTTTATTATCTTTTTGGAGGGTTTACCCTGATTTTTCTGGTAATGTATATTGTATATGCAGTTAATTATAAAAAATGGGCCAATTCTTTAAAACTTTTGTTTGTTGCTTTAATCAGCTTTTTTTTATTTAAAGAATTTGTATTTCTCCAGCCTAATAAAGTCCTTTTATTTAATGGTCTGCCTCTAAAAAGTTTTTTCGGGCATCCACTGAATTTTTATTTGGCTATTTTGATCGTAGTGTTTTATCCTTTTCCTGTATACTTTTTTTATTCTGTAAAATCATATGGAGATAGAAAAAAGCCGCAATCTATGATAGCTGTTTCTTTATATTTTGTTGTTTTGATCTTTGTGCTTTTTAAGTTTTATTATAATGAACAGGCTGCGAATTTGTTGAAACTTGAAAAATATTTATTTGCCCGGGATTGGGATAATTTAATAAAGAATCAGGAAAAAAAGCCTTCTACAAATCTTATTTCACAGTATTATTATAATATCGCCCTTTCTGAAAAAGGATTATTGTGTGAAAAGCTATTTCATGGGCCACAGGATTATGGGCCCGGAACGATAGTTATTCCATGGGACTCCCAGGCAGGGGTAAGAAATATTTTCAGAGGTGTATATTTTTTCTATTCAATAGGCCTGATTAATGAAGCGCACAGATGGGCATTTGAATCAATGGTTTCACAAGGCTACCATCCGGAAAATATAAAAATGCTGATTAAAACTAATTTAATAAATGGTTATTATCTTATTGCTGAAAAATATATTGATGTTTTAAAGAAAACATTTCATTATCGTAAGTTGGCAAAAAAGTATGAGCGAATGCTTTTTAATCCCGTACAGGTCAAAGCTGATCCGGAATTAGCTGAAAAAATTCAACTTCAGCCGAAACAGGATTTTTCAATACAAATTAAAAATCCACAAGCAAATGTACTTTTAATGTTACAGGCTAATCCGGAAAATAAAAAAGCCTTTGAATATAAGATGGCTTGGTATCTTCTTGAAAAAAACATTGGAAGTGTCGTTAAGGAAATATCCATATTTAAGTCGACGGGCTATACAAAACTTCCTAAACATATAGAAGAGGCTGTGCTTATTTTCAATCTTGTTAGCCGGCAGGGATTAACAGATCATGAAGATTTTGAAGTTAGCCGGGAAACCAAAAATCGTTTTTCACATTATGAATCTTCGGTTTCATTGTACAAGGGTAATTTAAAGGCAGGAAAAGATCAAATAAGTAAGGCATTTAACAAAACTTTGTGGTTCTATTTGGATTTTAAGTAAAATAACTTTCAATCAATGGAATTGTCATAGTTTTAAGATTTGTAAATCAGGAGGATGTATGGATAACTTTTTTAATATAAATAAAAAGCTTAGCATTCTACAGCTTAATAATGATAATAAGGACAATTAGGGCACCACACTTTTTATTATGGACTCCTGATTTAAAATTTTATCTTTACGTCGTTTTTTAGGTAAATAACTTAATTACTTTTCATTTACCTGATTTCAGCAAATAATTGACTAATTTCATTGTTACAGGTATGGAGGACAGCTCGCTTAAAATAATTAACCGGGAAACTTTTAAAGAATTCCATTTTCAATTATTGCCAACAGCAAATGAAACAATTGAAACATTTTGTAAAAAGATTTTTGATTTTGTAGATGGGAATAATGCGAACATTGTCAGGGCAACATTTTTTGGCCCTGTAAATAAAAAGATGAAAGTTTTATTTGAGCTTGAAAAAGTAATGTCAGAAATAAACTTTCCGCTTACCTGGATTGAGGGTGGAAATTGTGGCGGCTCATTCATTAATGGTGTTTATATTTATGCTATATCGGGATTAGAGTTAAAAACATTATACAGTAAGGAACAGGTTGTTGGAACCTTTTTTCAAACCAGGGATGCAGATTATTGTTATCTCGGGGGGCTATATTCCGATGGGAAACTAACTCGTTACGAACAAACTATTTCTATTTTAAGCCTTGCTGATAAAATACTGAATCAGGTTAATTTTAAATATGATAACACTGTTCGTACCTGGTTTTATCTTGATGAAATCCTGGATTGGTATAATGATTTTAATAAAGCAAGAACATTATTTTTCAATCAATATGATATTTTTAACAAACTAGTTCCTGCCAGTACCGGGATAAGCGGGAAAAATGAAAAGTATTCTGCCATTGCCCTGGAAATAAATGCTGTTAAGCCTAAGAATGCACATTTTTCCATAGAAAGGATTAGCTCTCCTTTACAGTGTTCAGCAGAAAAATATGGAAGTTCCTTTAGCAGGGCTATAATGTTTTATAATAATGAATACTCTTTTATGACTATTTCAGGGACTGCAAGTATTAATGAAAAGGGTGAAACTGTTTATAAGAATGATATCAAAAAGCAGATTGAGCAAAGTTTTAAAGTTTTAATGGCAATAATTGAATCAAAAAAATTTAAACCTGAAGATATTGTAAGGGCATATGCATACTGTAAAGATAAAAAATATTATCAAAGTTTTACAGAATTCATTTCTTCACAATGTCAGATATCTTTACCAATTATTTGTTCAGAAAACAATATATGCAGACCTGATCTGTTATTTGAAATAGAAGTAGATCTCGTACGGAATAAGTATGATTAGGATGATTTTACTTTTTCCAATTTTTCCTTTCAATTTTTAAATATTAAAATATACTGATTTTATACTCAGAATGAGCTAATTTTCATTCTTAACAGAACAGCTGTTAAGTGAAAATCGATTAGTTAATTTTTAAAAAAAGTATTATTGATTATTATGAATTTTTGTTAAATTTTGTTACTTTTATTGAGAAGTAATTGTTTTTTGCAAACTATTATTAAAATAAAGAAACTGTTAGATTAGCGCCTTTATGTTTTAAGACTAAAAGAAAATAATTTATTTTTTTTTTGAAATAAGTTAATGAATTTATAACTTTGCGCCTCATTTAAAAATTTTGATATGATAGTAATACCTATTAAAGAAGGCGAAAATATTGAAAGAGCGCTTAAAAAGTTTAAAAGAAAGTTTGAAAAAACGGGAGTTGTTAAGGAATTAAGAAGAAGACAAGCGTTTATCAAGCCTTCTATACAAAAAAGGCAAGAGAAGCTGCGGGCTGTTTATATTCAGCAATTGCAGCAGGAAGAAGAGTAAAATCATTATACTGTTGCCTTTAAGGATAGCAGGATCTTAATAAATTTTCCTGCCTATGAATTATAAAGAAAGTTATTTATCATATCTGCGTTTTGAGAAACGTTATTCCCAACATACTGTAGATGCTTATAAAAAGGATCTTAAGCAATATTATGATTTTTGTTCAGGCAATAAATTAGAAGCTGATCCTCCTGAATCCGGGAATATACGTTTATGGGTTGTTGATTTACTGGAATCGAAACATTCAACCCGTTCAGTAAACCGTAAGATCTCCACTCTAAAAAGTTATATTCGTTTTTTAATTAAAGAAGGTGTTTTATATGCCGATCCTTTAAAGAAAGTTGTAAAGCCTAAAATTAACAAGCGCAATCCGGTTTTTATTCCGGAAGACAATTTAAACAATATGCTTGATAATTATCAGTTTGGTGAAGATTTTGAAGGCATAAGAAATAAATTGATTATTGAAATATTGTACCAAACCGGGATAAGGCGGGCGGAATTAATTTCTTTACATATAAATTCATTTGATAAACTTAAGCGGCAGATAAAAGTTAAGGGAAAAAGGGGAAAAGAGCGTTTGATCCCTGTGGGTGATCAATTAGTTGAGTTATTAGAACGGTATATGGTTAAGAGAAATGAATGTATAATTGACTCGGAAGAAACTGTTTTGTTACTTACGCATAAAGGTTCTCCGGTATATCCAAAACTTATTTACAGGGTTGTTAATAATTTTCTTATTCTGGCAACAACACTTGATAAGAGAAGCCCTCATGTTTTACGTCATTCGTTTGCTACTCATTTATTGAACAGAGGGGCAGATTTAAATGCTATAAAAGAATTACTTGGACATGCTAATCTTTCAGCTACACAAGTATATACACATAATACATTTGAGAAGTTAAAAGTAATTTATAATAAAGCTCATCCCAGAGCGAATTAAAAAACATTAAGGAGGACAAGATATGAATATTAAAATCCATTCAATTCATTTTGATGCGGATAAGAAGTTATTGGACTTCATTAATCAGAAGTTAAAAAAACTTTTACTCTTTTATGATGGGATAATTATGGCTGAGGTTTTTCTCAGGCTTGAAAATGTGCAGGACATGGAAAATAAGATTGCTGAGATCAGACTTGATATACCGGGAACAGAAATTTTCGCCAAGAAGCAGAGCCGCACTTTTGAGGAAGCTACGGATAATGCAGTAGAAGCTCTTAGAAGACAGGTGCTTAAATATAAAAATAAACAGATAAAACTTTAATTTTAAAATTAGTTATTTATTTTGCGTTATGAATAAAAGTTTATAAATTTGCAAACCGTTTTTTGGAGGTAAAATTCCGGTCTTATAAAGCCGATGTAGCTCAGTTGGTCAGAGCAGCTGATTTGTAATCAGCAGGTCGGGGG
>CAZLXM010000002.1:11607-114904 GCA_964563105.1 uncultured Bacteroidaceae bacterium | reverse complement strand
ATTCTCTTGCCCATCGCACATTAAGAGAGCTGGATTTTGATATCAGCTATGTAGGAGTGGGAAGGAGCGGATTCAAAGAGGCAGTGCTTTATAATAGTTGTCCTTTCATTGTTATTCCGGATGATTCTGCCGTTAATATGAAAGGGTATCAAGTATATGTGGATATAGTTTCAGAAGAGGAGTATGAACTGATAATTGACGATAAATTTAAAATAAAAGAGAAGTTGCACTGGGGGGAGAAATTCACCCATCCATCTTTTAATTTCACTCTTGTTCTCCGTGATCCTGAATCTTTTAATCCTCAGCAAAGCTACAGCAGATATTATTTTGTTATGAATAATATAAATGCTTTGGCTAATTCTTATAAGGGCAGATTAGGGGTTGAGACTAATGATGAGAAAAGAGGGGCAGTCCTTTTCCTTTCCATGACCGGCAATAATCCTGTGCAGGTTACGTCATATATCAATAAACTTATGGAAGTGTATATAGCAAAAGGACTTGAAGAAAAAAACCAGGTTGCCATAAACACTGTAAATTTTATTGATACACAATTAGGTATTCTTACTGATTCACTACAGGGGGCGGAGATGAACCTGCAGAATTTCAGGCTGGCAAACAGGCTTATAAATATTAGTCAGGAAGGAAATATGACCTATAGCAGACTTGAAAGATATAGTCAGGAAAAGGTCATGCTGGAGCTGCAGAAAAGATATTATGAATATTTGAAGGACTATGTTATGGACAGAAATAGTATGAATGAGGTGGTTGCCCCCGGTACCGTGGACATTATGGATCCTTTGCTGAGCGGACTGATCAACCAGCTTAATCAATATCTGGCAGAAAAGGAAGAATTGATATTTACAGTTCAACAAGGGCATCCCCGGATGGAGATCGTTGAAAGTAAAATTGAAAATTCAAGAATTGTATTGCTTGACAACATTAATGAGTTAATAAAAAGCAATGCCATCGCCATTCAGGAAGCTGAAAAACAATTAAAACTCACGGATCGTGAGCTGGAATTGCTTCCTGTTACAGAAAGGCAATATATCAGTATTCAAAGACAATATAAAGTAAACGATCAGATCTATACCTATCTTCTCCAAAAGCGTGCTGAAGCGGCCATTGCAAGGGCATCGAATGTATCAGATAACAAGGTGCTTGATTTGGCAAGAGTGGAAAATGCAGCAATGATCTCTCCCAAGGTGAAAATAAATTATATGACAGCATTGATGCTGGCACTTATTCTGCCTTTAGGTATCCTGATACTGGTTGACAGTCTGAATGATAAAATATCAAGTCGTAAAGATGTTGAGAATAAGACCTCTGTTCCTATTTTAAGCACTATTGGCCATAGTCCGGTTAGGTCTGAAATTCCTGTTTTTGAAAACCCAAAATCTGCAATTGCGGAATCTTTCAGGGGATTAAGAACGAATTTACAATATATGATGAGAGATGACGGGCAAAAGGTGATCACCCTCACTTCACCGCTTATCGGAGAAGGAAAAACTTTCTGTTCTGTAAACCTGGCAGCAATTTTCGCCATGGCCGGGAAGAAGACCCTTTTAATAGGTTTGGATATGCGTAAGCCTAAGATTCATAGTATCTTTAATATAAGCAATAAGTCAGGGATAAGTACCTGCCTGATTGGAAGGAACACCTGTTCGGAGGTAATCAAAGAATCGAAAATAGAAAATCTGGATATATTTCCTTCAGGTCCAATTCCTCCAAATCCGGCCGAGCTGATTGAAAGTAAGCGGATGGCTGAGATAATAGAAACTGTACGGAAGAAATATGATATTGTTATTATTGATACGCCTCCATTTGGTATGGTGACTGATGCGATACTTGCCGGAAGATTTTCTGATGTAAATCTTGTATTGCTGCGACAAAATTTTTCCAGGAAAGGTGTACTTGAATTACTTGAAGATATTGCCCGTAAAAAGGAATTGAAAAATATCGGAATAGTTTTGAATGATGTCAAGCATAAAGGCTATTATGGATATGGGTATGGGTATTATAGTTATGGGTATGGGTATTATGAGGAGTAGAATCAGGTTTCGGGTTTCGGGTTTCAGGTTTCAGATTTCAGATTTCAGGTTTCAGGTTTCAGGTTGGGATTTTTTAACACGTTTATTTAATTCTAAAGCTCAGGTTTTTAAAATAGATAATAATGGAAAAAATTTTGATTACCGGAGGGGCCGGTTATAAAGGGATTGTATTAACGACAAAACTATTGGAAAGAGGATATAGAGTTACAATTGTTGATAATTTTATGTATGGTTATGAACCGGTATTACATTTGGCGAAGGATCCTAATTTGACAATATTAAAAAAGGATATACGGAATGGGATTGAGGATATTAAGCAATATGATATTATTTTTCATCTTGCAGGTATAAGTGGTTTTCCTGCCTGTGCATCAAATCCACATTCTGCCCAATTGATAAACGTTGAAGCAACTCGTCTTTTGAGAAATTCTTTATCTAATGGGCAGATGCTTATCAATGCTTCCACTACTTCTATGTATGGTAAATCAGGAAAGCCATGTGACGAAAATACTCCGGTTGATCCGGTAAGTTCTTATGCAATGACTAAACTGGAAGCTGAAAAAATTCTTATGGACAGGGAGAATGTTGTCAATTTACGTTTTGCAACAGTATTTGGTTTTAGCCCAAAAATGAGGATGGACCTTATGATAAATGATTTTACTTATAAAGCTGTAAAAGAGGGAGTGATTGTTTTGTTTGACAGTTTTGCCAAACGTACTTTTATACATGTGGAAGATGCTGCCGAGTGTTATATTTTCACTATGCTGAATTATGATAAAATGAAAGGTCAGATTTATAATGCCGGTGGTAATATGATGAATTTTTCAAAGGATGAGATTGCTGAAAAGATAAGGACATTGGTTGAATTTAATATAATTAACTCAAGTATGAGTGATAAAGATCTGAGACATTTTATTGTGAACTTTGATAAAATAGAAAAGCTGGGATTTAAACCTAAAATTACAATTGAGGAGGGGATCAGGGAGTTGATCAGGGTTTTTGGGTTTTATGAGTATTATTCACATTATAAAACGATTTAGTTTCAGGTTTCGGATTTCAGGTTTCGGGTTTCAGGTTTCAGATTTTAGGTTTCAGGTTGATTTAAGATAGGCTTTATTTTGAGATGCTTATATATTTACATTGAGAGGTATGAAAATTGAAAAGTTTGAGGATTTAGATATTTTGAAAGATGCAAGAGTACTATCAAAAGATGTTTTTAAGATAACTTCATTGGAGCCTTTTTGTAATGATTATAGGTTTAAAGATCAATTGAAAGCTTCATCCGGTTCTGTCATGGATAATATTGCTGAAGGTTTTGAAAGAGACGGAACTAAAGAATTTATACAATTTTTAAGTATAGCTAAAGGTTCTTGCGGAGAAGTTAGATCGCAGCTTTATCGCGCTTATGATTATAATTATATTGATGAAAATGTTTTAAATATAATGGTTGATAGATCTGTTTCTCTTAGTAAACGAATTTCGAAATTTATAAGTTATTTGAAAAAATCTGACATCAAAGGAAGAAAATATTCATAACCCAACCTGTAACCTGTAACCTGTAACCTGAAACCTGAAACCTGCAACCTGAAACCTGCAACCTGAAACCTGCAACCTGAAACCTGAAATCTTTTCTTTTATGCTAAACAAATCCAATCCCCGTCTTGCCATAAACGGTGGTACCCCTGTAAGTAAAGAGCCAATCTTAATTCATAAGCCCTGTCTGGATGAGAATGATTTCAAGGCGGTTGACAGAGCTTTAAGGACGTCTTTTGTTTCAGGAGATGGACCCGATTGCAGGGAGTTTGAAAATAAGCTTGCAAAATATTTAGGTGTAAAACATGTACTTTTCCTGAATTCAGCTACTTCAGCTTTGGAACTGGCATTCAGAGTAAAAGACTTTCCTGCAGGTTCGGAAGTTATAGTCCCTGATTTTACATATACATCCAGTGCATTAGGGGCAATATATAATAATCTTAAAATAGTTTTAGCTGATGTCTATTCAGATAATGGTAATTTAGATGTTACAAAACTCGAATCATATATAACTGAAAAAACGGTAGCTGTTATTCCTGTGGATTATGGTGGGATTCCGGCAGAAATGAATGAGATAATGTCTATTGCTAATAAATATGGCTTATATGTTGTTCATGATACCGCACAATCTATTGGATCGGAATATTTTGGAAAAAAAACGGGTAATCAGGGTCATGTTTCCACTTTCAGTTTTCATGGCACCAAAAATTTAACCACTGGTGAGGGTGGGGCACTTGTAACTGATAATGATGAAATAGCAGAACGTGTTAAAATTCTTAGAGAAAAAGGAACAGATAAATACTCTTTTTTAACAGATAATAAAACAAGGGGGTATTATGAATATGTGGATATTGGGATGTCCTACGTTCAATCCAATATATTAGGAGCATTAGGTGTCAGTCAGTTAAATAAGCTTGATAAAATGAATGAACGAAGAAGAGAGATAGCGGAATATTATATAGATGAATTGAGTATAGTTAAGGATCTTGATTTTATGAGGATTACTGAGGGGTCAATTCATAACTGGCATCTTTTTGGGATTTTAGTAGCTCCGGAATACAGGTATTGGATTATGGATGCTTTAAGAGCTGAAGGGGTTATGGCTAATGTGCATTATACACCATTGCACAGGAATAAATATTATAAAAGTTTAGGATCTGATCATGATTTAAAGAATTCAGTTTTATTTTTCGAGTCTCTTTTAAGAATTCCAATATATCCAGATCTCAGGGATGATGAGATCAAATATATTGTTAAAGCAGTTAAAAAATTATATGGAATTAGATAGATTTTTTTATAAACTTTTAAATAAGATTTAAGACTGAAAAATTCAGAAGGAATTGCTTATGATGATATCATTTTAGTGCAATTTAGAAAATTAATATTTTATTTATTATGAAGAGAATTGTAATAATGCAACCTTATTATTTAGCATGGTATGGGTTTTTTGAACAAATTAAGTTTGCAGATATTTATGTTTTTTATGATGATGTTCAATATGTAAAAAGATCATTAATGAGCCGAGTCAGCATAAAGACTCAATCAGGATCCCAATGGCTTTCTATACCTTTATCTTCAGTTCATCAAGGTGATTTAATAAAAGATATTCAATGTTTTGAAAAGACTAATTGGCGAGAAGACCACTTAAACCGATTAAAGGAATTTTATAGAAATGCGCCTTTTTTTTCTGAAATGTATGAATTAGCATCAATTATTCTAAGGAATTCAGATAATATGCTTATAAGTGTTACAGTAACAGGAATTTTAGAAATTTGTAAATATTTTGGGCTTGATAAAAATAAAATATTTATTAAATCCTCAGATTTAAATATCAAAGGAGAAAAAACAGATCGTTTGTTAAAAATATCAAAAGAATTAGGTGCTGAGATATATCTTACAGGTATGGGTGCTTTAAATTATCTGGATTATAATTTATTTGAAAAAAACAAAATAAACGTTGAATATATTAAATATGCTAAAAGTAATTATCCTCAAGGAGATCTTCCTTTTAATCCTTATGTTTCTATTTTAGATTTAATTGCATGGACAGGTAATGAAGGATATACATATTTTAATTCTTATCCAGTTCATTATTTCGATTTTATTAAATCTAAGGAAGCAAGGGATTATTTAAATTTAAAGAGCTAATATTAAAAGTTAATTAAAATTAGAATTATAGAAAATATTAAAAAATCTTTTCGAATTTACAAATATCTTAGTAAAGCTAATAAGTAATCAAATCAATAATTATAATATTATTAAAAATAATAAGTTTTAATTAAGTGTTAAAATCATGCTTGAGGGTAACAATATTATATTAAGGCCACTTCGAATAGATGATTGGGAAAAGACACTAAAATGGAGGAATAATATTAAAATAAAAAGAAATACTATGATGCACCCTTTTCCAATAACGGAAATGGTAGAAAAAGAATGGTATGAGAATATATTAAAAAGTAAAAGTGATAAATCTGTTTATTTTGCAATAACTAAAAAAGATAACTTTCCAATTGGCTTTATTTCTTTGAATAAGATCAATTATGTTCATAAAAATTGTTATTTAGGTATTGTTATTGGTGAATTCAGTGAGCAAGGGAAAGGCTATGGAAAGGAAGCAATTGAGTTAATAAATAATTATGCATTTGATATATTGAATTTACGAAAAATAACTCTTGAGGTAACTGAAAATAATATGCAAGCTATTAATTTATATAAGAAATTAGGTTTTGTGGTGGAGGGAAGATTGAAACAGCATTATTATTCAGAAGGTGAATATTTTGATCTTATTATTATGTCATTATTTAAGAAATTTAAATACTAAAAAGGTTTTAGAAAAAAGCGATTTCAATGAAAATGAGTATTGTGTCAAATATTTTTTAAGTAAAAATTTACTTTGAATGTCATTTAGAACAATTTACAATTTATAAGTTTATATAATAATAAATTTTGCAGAGGAAAGTCTGATAAGATGTCATTTTTAAATATCTTCTATTTGAGGATCAGCTTTTTATTAGTCATTGATAATCGTAATTACATTATTTAAAAAGAAAAATTTGAGTAAAATATAATTGTTAAAATGTACTTTTCTATTTTTTTGGTTAATGAGATCATTAAATTTCAGTAAATCAAAAATAATTTTTATCAGGCTTCATTCAGGTTTAGGGAATCAACTTTTCCAATATAATTATTTAAATTTTTTAAAAAGTAAATTTAAGATTAAGTATGTTTTTTATGATTTAAGATTTTATTATCCAGATTTATTGGGACGAATAATTAAAAACGAAAGCTACAAGATAAATAAAAAATATAAAATGAATTTATATCTGGATAAAGTAATAAAAATTAAAAAAACGAATGTTATACTTATAGGTTTAATAAGTAAATTAAGGAATTATAATTCTAGATGGTTTCATTTTAACTGGTTGCCTGTAACGATTCATGATAAAAATTATGAAGATTATTTATTAATTAATAAGAGTAGATTTTTATACTTGCGAGGTGTTTTTATTGATAAAAAATTAATTCAAAAAAGTACAATTATCAATTTGAGAAATGTCAGAACAAAATTGATGAAGGAAAAGATTAAAAAATATAATATGAAAAATTCAGTTTCAATTCATATTAGAGGTGGTGATGTTTTAGAGGTACAAAAAAATAAAGAATACATATATTCAATGCCATTAAGTTATTATAAAGAGGCAATAAATATTATTGAAACAAAGGTTTCTGAACCAAACTTTTTACTATTTACAAATGACGAGTTATACGCTCAATCATTATGTGCTGAATTTCAATTAAGAAAAATAAAAATAATAAAAAGAGATGAATTAAATGATTTAGAAGCATTATTGTTAATGTCATACTGTAATCATAATATTATCGCTAATAGTTCTTTTAGTTATTGGGCTGCTATTTTAAATGAAAATGAAGATAAAATAATTATTGCTCCAAAGTACTTTTTAAAACAGGAACATTATCTCCATAATACGTTTCAAAAATTACCTTTTAGCAATTGGATTCTTATTGATAATTCTTAATTTATAAAGGGAAATTAGTTGAAAATTATTTTAATTATTTGTATTCTGAGTTAATGAATTTATCTAAAACAGAAAATTGGACAACTATTATAAAGCCAAAAACTGGAATATTACAGATTGATTTTATAGAAATTTGGCGTTATCGAGATTTATTTACAATGTTTGTAAAGCGCGATATTGTCACTCAATATAAACAAACTATTTTAGGGCCTTTATGGTATTTCATTCAGCCCGCTTTAACTACTATAATGTATATGATTGTTTTTGGAGGGATTGCTAAAATATCAACTGATGGTCTTCCTCAACCAATGTTTTATCTTGCAGGGATAGTTTGTTGGCAGTATTTTGCTGATTGTCTTAATAAAACTTCTACTACTTTTACTACTAATCAGGCAATATTTGGTAAAATATATTTTCCACGTCTTATAGTACCCTTGGCTACAGTAAGTTCGAATCTTGTGCGGATGGGCATACAATTTATTCTTTTCGTAGCTGTTTATATTTATTTTTTATTAATGAAAGTAAATGTCGCTCCCAATATTTATGCTTTTTTGATACCAGTACTGATAATTATGCTTGCTGGACTTTCTTTAGGATTTGGGATATTAATTTCTTCATTGACCACTAAATACCGTGATTTAACAATTCTTTTCACTTTTGTAGTTCAATTGTGGATGTATGCGACACCGGTAATTTATCCTTTAAGCACTATGTCACCTCAACGACAGTGGATAATGGCTATTAATCCGGTAACCTCTATTCTTGAAACATTCAAATACGGAACAATGGGAGTAGGAACATTTAATTGGTGGCATTTAGCTTATTCTTTTTTATTTATGATTATACTACTTGGTCTTGGAATTATGGTATTCAATAAGACACAAAGGTCATTTATGGATACTGTTTGAGGATCAAGAATTCAATAAATATTTTAATGAAGGATAATATTAGGATCTTCAAAAGTATAAAATTTCTAAATTTTTAACATAATCATCAATTAATAAAGTAACTCTTTGCTAAATGTTGAATTTAGTTATTAAACAATATTTTAATACAAATGTCTGTAGTTATAAGAATACAAAATCTCTCAAAACAATATCGTTTAGGCTTGGTCAGCACTCGTACACTTTCACATGATTTGAACAGGTGGTGGCAGACATCTATACTTGGCAAAGAAGATCCCTATCTCAAAATAGGAGAAACAAATATTAGAGACTCCAAAGGATCTAGTGAGTATATATGGGCTTTAAAAGATATAAACCTTGAAGTTGAGGAAGGAGATATTTTGGGAATCATTGGTAAAAATGGTGCAGGGAAAAGCACATTATTAAAAATATTATCTAAGGTTACTGCCCCCACAACTGGTATTATAAAAGTTAAAGGAAGACTTGCTTCACTTCTTGAGGTTGGAACAGGATTTCATCCGGAAATGACAGGTCGGGAAAACATTTATATGAATGGAGCAATAATGGGGATGACTAAAAAAGAGATATCTCAGAAATTTGATGAAATTGTTGATTTTGCTGGAATTGAAAGATATATTGATACTCCTGTTAAACGTTATAGTAGTGGTATGACTGTTCGTTTGGCCTTTTCTGTAGCGGCACATGTTGAACCCGAAATTCTGGTTATTGATGAAGTATTAGCCGTAGGAGACGCTGAATTTCAAAAAAAGGCTGTTGGGAAAATTCAAGATATCAGCAGTAAGAATGGAAGAACAGTTTTATTTGTAAGTCATAATATGGGAGCTCTACGTGGATTATGTAGAAAAGGAGTTTTACTAATAAATGGCTGGATTAACTACTCAGGTGAAATAAATGAAACAATTAATGTTTATTTAAAAGAGTCTAAAAGTGAACTTCGAAAAAAAATAATAATAACAGATAAACATAGAATAAGCTATTGTGCTAAAGACATTGAATTTATGGAGATTGAATTATTAAATGAAAACGGAATATCAACAAATGAGCCAATTTTAATAAATTTTACTTTAAAAGTAAATAATAAAAGTAAAAAAGAGGCTAGGATTATTGGTATGCTAAATTCTATTACAGGAGCAAGGGTAGGACTTTTTTTTTCTCCAAACTTTAACATACCATTGGATTCTGATATTATAATCGTAAATTTAAAATTTAAGGATCACAATTTAGCCAAAGGGCAATACTATTTTGATTTTAATGTAGGAACGGGTGACCATACGACAGCTATTACAGATTTTGATTTAGTTTATAAAACAGTTTTATTTGAAGTACTTTATGATGATTATAAAACAAAGATTCCTATTGTAAAATGGCCGTTTTATTGGGGAAATAATTGTTATAGAAATGTTGAACTAAATTTAGAAAAACAATGATTGTTAATAAACTATTTCAAAAATTTTTTGGAATTCGAAAAGTATTAAATAAACTCACTGAGAATAACAATTTACTAAAAGAACTAATTTGGGCAGATATTTTTAAAAATTCAATTGATGGTAGTAATTGGCTGATCGATAAAAGCTTTACTCCTGGGAGATGGGCTGTTGGATATCCACTTTTATTTGTATTATATAAAATACTTGATGAATTAAAACCAAAGAATATCCTTGAGTTTGGATTAGGTCAATCAACGAGAATGTTTAAACAATATGCGGAAAAATTTAGCTCAGTTAAAATTACTACTTTAGAGCATGATCCTGAGTGGGCTTTGCATTTCATTTCAAAAAACAATATTCCAGAAAATTTATCTATTAAAATCGTAAATAATGTTATTGTAAATTATAAGGGTTATGATACTTTAAGTATAAATAAAGTCCAAGAGATACTTAAAAATGAGATATTTGATTTAGTTCTTGTAGACGCGCCATACGGTTCAGAAAGATATTCAAGGTCACAAATTTTAGAAATTGTACCAGACAAAATAAAAAAAGATAACTTTTGTATTATTATTGATGATTTTAATAGAGTAGGAGAAAAAGATACTACTATTGAATTGGAAAAGATAATGAAAAATGCAAAATTACAATTTGAATCTGTAATTTATAAAGGTGAAAAGGAGTTTATTTTATATTGTTCAACTAATCATAAATTTCTAACCAAGTTATAATCTTAATAATATTATTCTGATGGAAATGAAACTTCCAATAGTGGTGTGTGCTTTTGAACGTCCAAAATCTCTAGAAAGATTACTTAAATCTTTGATTATTGCTCAATATCCAAATGGTCGTCAAATTGATTTAATAATTAGTATTGATTACACAAAATTAAAAAAATGTTATTCTATTGCGAAAAATTTTGAATGGCCTTATGGGAATAAAGAAATAATTCAACAAACTAAAAGGTTAGGGTTACGAAAACATATTATTCAATGTGGGAATATTGCATTAGAAAATGATGGCGTGATAATTCTCGAGGATGACTGTTTTGTAAGTAAAGATTTTTATAAATATTCTTTAAAGGTAATTGATTTTTACAAATCAGATCCTAAAATTGCTGGGCTTTCTCTTTATTCATATAGTTTTAATGAAAATGCCTCAATGCCGTTTAATCCATTATTTGATGGGCATGATATTTATTTTATGCAAATTCCAAGTTCTTTAGGACAGATTTGGACAAAGCATCAATGGAGTTCATTTATAGATTATTATGCAAATAATCCTGAATTATCTTATAAAGACCAGTTACCACTAAATGTAATTAATTGGCCTGAGACTAGTTGGAAAAAAATATTTTATAAATATATGGTTGAAAAGGATTTGTTTTTTGTTTATCCACATAATTCCCATACAACTAATTTTGGAGATCCAGGTACTCATACCAGTTTTCCTGTTCAATTATGGCAAGTGCCTTTATGTAGTACTTTAAATAATGAATTAAAATTGGTACCATTTTTTAAAAGTTTTAACAAATATGATGCTTATTTTGAATTATTACCTGACTGTTTAAAAAATTTTGGTTTTCTTTTTGAAAAAACTGTATTAATTGATACATATTTAACAAAGCAACAACATCTTATAAATTCAGAATATGTTTTAACAACCTACCCATCAAAGAATTATATTATGAGTTTTGATATTTCTATGCAACCTTTATTAAATAATCTATTGTACAAGAACTATGGGACAGGTCTTTTTCTTGTGCCAACAACTTATTATTCGAAATCTCCTTATTCTAACTTATTACAAATACGCGAAAAATGTTTTGGTGGAACCTATTTTAAAGGTTATGAAGATGGAATTACGAAAATAAAAAGATCAAAATCATATAAAATTGGAAAAAGTGTTACTACATTACTTGATGTCAAAAAATGGATTAATAGATATTGATATAGTATTTTGTAATTTTTTAATACCATCTTTATTATACTAAACTAATCATTTTCTTTTTATAAAATAAATTTTAAAAAGAGCTAAAATTTTGTGAAAAAAAAGTATTTACCAGAAAATACTCTAAAGTTTCTATTATTAATAACTATTACTATAATAGTTACTTATAAGGTCCCTAAAATTATAGCTATTTTATGGTATCTAATGACCTTAGTAATGTATTATCGTTCTAAGGACGAAGCTTTTTGGTTAGTATTTTTTTTTGTAACAGTTGATGGTTTTTTTGGTTTATTTGGGGTTTATACTGTTACAATCACAGTTATACCAGGCATGCCATCGATAGAATTAGTTCAAGTTTATATTTTATTATCCTTATTCAAAGCATTTAAAAATAAATATCAACCTTATATTTTTTATAGAAAGTATATTATAATTCTATCTTTATATATTATATTTCTGATCATTTGGGGTCAGATAATAGATTTTAAGGGTGAATCTAGAGATTATTTCAGAATATTAAAGCTTACTATGCCATTCGCACTTTTTTATTCAATTCCAAAACTATTTTCTACATTAGAACATTATAAAAGGTTCTTTACATTTATTTTTATTGTCTTGATTGGAGCCTTTATTACCCGAATCTTTGTTATATTGACAGGAGTACCGATTATTCAAATTACTGAGCTTTCAAAAGAACAATTTTCTGAAATTGAGATATTCAGAGGGTTTCATAATGCAGGTATAACTCTTATGGGACTTTTTGGAGCCTTGTTTTTTATGACACAAGATAAAAATATTCATTATAACAAAATATATTTATATTTTTTAATTATAGTAGCATATGGTATGGTGTACATGTCTGCTACTCGAGGCTGGATTATTAGTTTTAGTTTTATAACACTATTTTCATTTCTTTTTGTACCTGGTATTCGACCAAAAAAGATTTCTGAATTTTTCGCAATCCTTATTATTATAGTTTTCGCTTTAAGTAATGAAAAGTTAAAGAAGCAAGTAGATTTTGCATCAGAAAGACTTCAAACTCTTCAATCTATTGCTGAAGGTGATATTACGGCAGAAGGAACACTTTCAAGATTAAGTTATCGTGGGCCAGAGGTAATGAAAAAATTTTTTGAAAGTCCGTTTTTTGGTTGGGGGATATCTGATACTTTTAGGAAATTTAATGATACTCATGTTGGTAATCAAAACCTTTTAATGTTTTCTGGAGCTATTGGTTTTGTTTTGCTAACTGGTTTCCTATTTTATTTTTCATTTAAACTACTGTTGAAATATTGGAATTATAAGGAATTTGATCTTTTTACTAAATCTTTACCATTATTTGCTATTTTTCTTTTAGGTTGGTTTATTATTCATTCAACTAGTAGTCAGCAATTTAGTTTTATTACTTCACCTGTTAAAATTATTCCACAAGTTATTTTTTTTAGTTTTGGTGCATTTATTTATAGTAATTCCAATTTACAAGGATATGACTAAATCCTATCAAAAAGCGTTACTATTAGGGATAAGAAAATATTCATTATTTAATTCTTTACTTGATATTTTAAAAAATTTAGCAGACGAAACAAAAGGATTTGATGTCAGAGAGACGATTAAAGTGATTGATCAAAATTTACATACTCAAATATACAGATTCCCTTATAAAATCCGAAGTTATTGGGAAAATTATTTCCTAACGAAAATAAATAAAAATATTATTAATGAAGTTTTTAAGTACAAACCGGATCTTATTCTTATTTATAATAGTGAATTCCTTTTACCTAATACATGTATAGAAATTAAGAAAAAAGCAAAACTGATTTTTTTTATGGGGGATAGTCCGTTTTTTACCCATACAAATAATTATTATCTCCCATGCCTGGAATATGCTGATTTAATACTTTCATCTGATTCTTTTTGGTTGTCACAATTAAACACTATTGGATTGAAGAAAACAATGTTTTTTATTCCAGGCATGAATTTAAATGCATATTTTAAGGTAAGCGAGCCATCATTAAATGATGAAAAGGAAACTGACATCTTATATGTTGGCTCTTCATATAAAAATTCATGGGGTTATAAAAAAGCAAAATTGATGAATAATTTTGTAAATTTTAATTTAAAGATTTATGGCAATGATGCATGGAAAAGATGGTTTGATTTTTTTCCTAAACTTAAAAATAAATTTCAGAAAACTACATATATTCCTACAAAAAAATTAAACAAAATGTTTAATAAATCAAAAATTATTCCTATAAATAGTAATCCTACTATATTTAATGGTATTCATCTACGTTTAGTTGAGGCTCTTTCTGCAGGCACGCTTCCACTTATTGAATATAGAAATGATGTAGATAAGAAAATATTTGCGGGACTTGATATTACTTTACCCCTTATTGATAATTACAATGAAGCTGAAAAAGTTGCAAAATATTGGCTTACTCATGAAAATGAACGGTTAAAGACAATTGAAATAATGAGATCTTATTTTTTGGAGAAATATAGTCCAGAAAAAAATGCCTACAGGATAAAAGAAAAATTAAATGTTTAATGAATAATCACAAAGGTGTTATTATACATATCGTTCATTTTTATTCTTCACCTGGTGGAATAGAATTAACGTTATCAAATATAATTAAATTTCAGTCGGAAATAAATTTTAAAGTTTTCACTATACGTCCACCTGTGACTGGGCTATTTGATGTGTATGAAAAATTTGAAGTTATAAGAGAAACAGGCTCTAAAAATAATTTTCTTTCTTTAATAAGACTTTGGAGCTATGCTCGCAGGAATAAAAATGATATTTTTCATCTTTTTAATACTGGCCCATTTTATTTGTTTGTTGTTAGATTAGCTGGTGTTAATAAAATTGTATATAGTATCAGGGGAACTGTGTACTGGAAGAATATATTTGAGAAAATATTTAGAAAATTAATATGGAAAATTTCTCTTAATAAAAAAATAATTTTAATCTCAAATTCAGAATATAGTAAGGATATTTTTAATAAAAAAATTAAAGCAAATTTAAAGATTCAGATACTATATAATCCGATTAGCTTTATAAATAATGTTCCTCCAGTTAAAAAAAATATAAATAATCTGATCAAAATTATCTATGTAGGTAGATTTACTGAAGGGAAGAATCTTTTTTTATGGATTGATTTGGCTTTTAACATACATAATGAAATCCCTGAAACGGTTTTTGAGTTATTTGGTTATGGTCACATAAAAGAGGAATTAACAAAACGGATTAAAGAACTTAAAGCTGAACAATTTATTAAAGTGAAAGGATTCAGGAAAAAAATTGAAAATGTGTATAATAACTCAGATGTTTTATTGTTTCTTTCGAAATATGAATCTTTTGGCAATGTTGTAGTAGAAAGTATTTTAAATGGAACACCAGTAATAACTTCAGCAATACCAAGCATGAAAGAAATTTTTCGAAATTATCCCGATTTTTTGGTAAATCTGGATCAAAATTTAGAAAAAAATGTCATTAATAAATTAAAAAATCTTGATCATTTAAAAACATTAGTTCCAATTGTAGCTGAAGAATTTAATAATCGTTTCTCTTTTCAACAACATTTAAAAAAAATAAAAAGTATTTATAATTCATTTAACCTACTTTAATGGAAAAAATACCTGTTATGTTTTTTCATTCTGTAGGAATTAAAAATCCTAAGTGGATTAAAAATTTTTTAACTCTGGAAATTACAATTTTTGAGGACCAATTAAAATATTTTTCAAAACATTACAATGTCATTAATCTTAAAAAGTATTGGGAAATAACTAATGGTATAAGTGATCCGGTAAAAAATCCATTAATCCTGACTTTTGATGATGGTTATCTTGATAATTGGCAGTATGCATATCCATTACTAAAGAAATATGGATTGAAAGGAACTATATTTATTAGTCCCGAATTTGTAGATAAAAGAAATATTGTCCGCCCTAATCTTGAAGATTTATTGGAAAATAAAGTTAATGAAAAAGATCTCATGCAATGGGGATTTTTAAGTTGGGAAGAAATGCGTATTATGGAAGCTTCAGGGGTCATAGATATTCAATCTCATACATTTACACATACGAAATATCCGGTGTCTGACAATCTTGTAGATTTTCACCATCCGGGAGCAGATTGTCTCTATTATATTTCTAATAATTTTCCAGAACGAAAACCTTATTATATTGATGATGTTGATTTTGAAAAGTTATTACCTTATGGTTATCCCGTTTTTGAAATGCGATCTTCTGTTATTGCCAGGAAAATAAAAATAAATCCTGGATTTATTGATTTTTGTGTGGATATATTTAAAGACCTTAATTTCTATAATTACAAATTTGAAAGTGCTTTTAAACTTATAAAGGAGAAGTATAATATTTATCAAAAAAATGATTCATTGATCATATCAAAAGAAAGTGAACAAGAATATCAGGATAGAGTAAGACATGAAATTTTTGACTCTAAAAGGATTATTGAAAAAAATTTGAATAAAACGGTAGATTTTCTTTGTTGGCCTCATGGAGATAATAATAATATACTACATAATATGGCCATTGAAGCTGGTTATCTCATGACAACCAAAGGAAATAATAAGGATATAAAAGAAACAGAAAAAACAAGAATTCCTGAAAGAATAGGGGCAAATTTTTCATCATGGTTTAAAAGACAAAAAACTATTTTTAAAGTTAAAGCACTTTCAGATAAAACTCCATATTTTGAGTTATTAAGTCTTTTTAGACATTTACGATATTGAATTTTAAACAAAGCTTAAAAAAAAATATTAATTTATTCCCTCTCAACCACTTATTCCTAACGATAAGTATCTATTTTGTTATTAATTTTTAAATGAATGATTAGTTTTATTTTTGAATTGGACTTAAAAAATAAATTAATAACTATAAATGAGTTATCGTTCATTCAAAAACCCGTAATGGTAATACATTTAAAAAATAAAAATTATGAGTTCATTTCGTGGGGGGATCCAATATTAAACTCGAGTTTTAAAAAAAGTCTTTCAAAAAACTTATCTCCTGAATTTATTATAAATAATGTTTACGGTCATTATTATTATATTCTTTTGAATAAGCAAAATAGAGAGATTATAATAGGCAATTCACTTTTTTCTATTTTACCACTTTATTATTTTATTGATCAAAATAGAGTTATTTTTTCAGATAATGCTATAAAGCTGGGACAGCATCTCGGAATAAAAAAAATTTCATCCAGATTTATCATTGAAACAGTCCTTTTTAATTATGCTTTATTTAATAATAGTATTTTTGAGGATATACATCTCCTGCCGGCTAATTTCTATGTTAGGATTTCAAAAAAAGATATTGAATTTTTAAAACATACACAAATTCAGGATTATTTTTCGACAACACCTGTATCCTGGAGAAAATCCGTAAATAAAATAAGAGATATTTTTATTTCAAATACAAAAAAATATCTGCCAGATGAACCTTATATTCATGCATTGACGGGTGGTTTTGATGGACGAACACTTATTTCTGCAGCTAAATATTATAATAAGGCTTTTTCCTGTTATTGTTTTGGTTCAAATGATTCAAAAGATACACAAATAGCAATGCAATTAGCTTCAAAAGCTAATCTGCCCTTTATTAATTTTGAACTTAATAATGAATATATAAAAAAATCCAGTCTTAATTGTGGAAAGGAATTTATTTTGAATTCATCCGGAAATGCAACTTTTGCCAGGGCTCATTATCTTTACTCCGCAAAGAGTCTTGCAAAAGAATATCAATATATTATTACTGGAAATTTTGGAAGTGAAATTTTCCGTGCTGCTCATATTGCAGGAGTTGTAATTTCTTCGAATTTGCGCGTTTTATTTGATTCCGTGGATTATGAGGAAGGAATTAAAAAAGTTGAAAATAGTCAGGAATTCAAGTTTTTGAACGGGGAATATCTAAAATATGATCTGATATCTTTGAACGAGGATATCCTAAAATTGCCATGTTACGATAATTCATTAACAGATCTGACCAAAAATCAGAAGTTTTATGTTTTTGTTTTTGAAGAAATATTCAGAAAGTATTTCGGAGCTGAAATGATAAATCAGTTTAAGTATATTAAAAACAGAACTCCGTTTCTAGATATAGAATTTTTAAAAGCCATTTTTGAAACTAAACTTGCCGGAATTCATTCTGAGTTTTTTGAACATAATCCTTTTAAAAGATATAAAGGACAGATACTTTATGCTCATATTATTAAAAAAACATATCCTCTATTTGGCAAATTTATGACTGATAAAGGTTACAGGCCTAATGACCTGTTAAGTCCTTTTGGTAAGCTGAATATAGCAAAGGGATATTTAAGAAAAAGAATAAAGAAACCTTTGCCTGAGTTTGATCCCTACTCTGTAAACCTTGCCTGGAAAACAAATAGTGAATTTTGGAGTAATATTATTGTTCCTGATGAATATTTTAAAACAAATGAATTACCAAGACTTGATAAAGATATATTGTTTAAAGTATTAAGCTTATCATATTTATTAAAAACAATTTAGAATACAATATTGTATTTCAAATAGATTTGGAGTTTTTGCTACTAATAAATGAAAATAAAAGCGATAATTTTAAGTAACGAACTTAAAGACGATCATCTGCCCTGGATAAAAGCATGTGAGGATTATAAAGAAGAGCTGGAATACCGGGTTGTAAATCTAACCGCAAGTGGTTGGTTTGAGGAGTTACAAAAAGATGAATTTGATATTCTTCTTGCCAAACCGGGAGGACTTTCAGCTCCTTTTAAACAACTTTATGATGAAAGGATCTATGTTTTAGATTCTATACTCGGGTATAAAATTTTTCCATCTCCACTGGAAATTTTTATATATGAAAATAAACGGTTTCTTTCGAGCTGGTTAAAAGCTAATAATATTCCTCACCCTAAAACAGAGATTTTTTATAATATTCATGAAGCCTTAAATTATATTGCATCAGCTACTTTTCCGATTGTAGCTAAAACTAATATAGGTGCATCAGGTAGCGGGGTAAAAATTTTACGGTCTTTTTCAGAATCCAGAAATTATATTGATCAAACTTTCAAGGGTAAAGGTGCACCACAGCGAATTGGACCCAACAGAGAAATGGGTGGATTTATAAAAAGAGGGTTTCATTACATTATCCACCCATTCGACATAAGCAGGAAATTAAATATTTATAAAACAAAGGCTGCCAGTCCACAAAAAGAATTTGTTATTTTTCAGGAATTTATTGAACATGTGTTTGAATGGAGAGTTGTGAGAATAGGAGATAATTTTTTTGCACATAAAAAATTAAAAATTGGCGATAAAAGTAGCGGGTCGTTATTGAAAAATTATGACAATCCTTCGCTTAATGTTTTAGATTTTGTTAAACAGATCACTGATAAATTTGAATTTTACAGTCAGGCAGTGGACATATTTGAAACAAAAAAAGGATTTCTGGTAAATGAAATGCAATGTATATTTGGTCAGAGTGATGCTTATCAGATGTTAGTTAATGGCAAACCAGGCAGGTATCAAAATGTACATAACAGATGGATTTTTGAAGAAGGAGATTTTGCAAAAAATGCTTGTTTTAATCTAAGAATAGATTTTGTATTAAAATATTTAATTAATAGCTAAGATACTCAAATATTAATAAAGTATATATCTAATTTATTTCATAAAAATATGAAGGTCCTTTTTGTTTCAAGCGGCAGAAAAGGAGTTGTAGGAGAAGTAGTCCAAAATCAGGGAGAATCACTCAAAAAAGCGGGTATAGAGTTAGATTATTTTCTTGTGAAGCCTGGTTTATTAGGGCATATTTTAAGTGTTCCAAAAATTAGAAAAATCTTTAAAATAGGAAAGTATGATCTTATTCATGCACATTACAGTTTGAGTGCTTTTGTTGCAACCCTGTCTGGACGGTTCCCTGTAGTTGTATCGTTGATGGGTTCAGATGTTTTAAAATCATCTCTAACAAGAATTATATCAAGGTTTTTAGCTCGTAATAACTGGGCCAAGTTAATAGTGAAGAGTAAGCAAATGAAGGAAATGTTAAATTTTTCTTCGGCTATAATTATTCCAAATGGTGTAAATATCAGTTTATTCCGTTATATTCCAAAAAAAGAAGCCAGAATTCTTGTGGAATATTCTGATTGTAAAAAGCTTATTGTTTTTATATCACAACCTGGCAGGCCTGAAAAAAACTATTCACTTGCTTCAAAATCATTAAAATTAATGGGAGATCCTGATATTGAACTTCTTCAGCTTTACAATATTTCTTCCCTGGAGGTTTGTCATTGGTTGAATGCGGCTGATCTGCTACTTTTAACATCATTACATGAAGGTTCCCCTAACATAATTAAAGAAGCAATGGCTTGTAATTGTCCAATAGTATCAACAGATGTTGGTGATGTAAGGTGGATTATTGGCAACACCTCTGGTTGTTACATTTCTTCATTTGAACCCAAAGATATAAAAGAAAAAATTGAACTTGCAATTAGATTCCGCAGGGAACAGGGTTATACAAAAGGCAGGGAAAGGATCATTAAACTTGGGCTGGATTCCGATACAATAGCTAAAAGGATAGTTGAAGTGTATCAAACAGTATTGAAGGTTAAAAATTAAAAATTATAATCTGTTAAAGTTTATCTAAATATTTTAATAAAAAGGTTAGAATTCTTTAAAGTTGGAAAGGTAGTTGGTATTTTGATGAAATTAGGATTATAAATAACACAAATTGAGCTATTTATCAAGATTAACCATTGGAAGATAATTAAATAATATTTAATCTTTAATTTTTATTAAATGAGTGGCATATGCGGTATAATCAATTTCAACAGGGAACCGGTACAGGAATCCGATATCAGAAATATGATGCAAATCATGAAACACAGAGGGTCTGATGATGAAGCAATATTTCTTGAAAAGAATTTAGGTTTAGGATTAGTGTTATTAAGATTAATTGATTTCAATACCGCAAACCATAATCAGCTGATGCAATCCCAGGATAAGAGATATGTTATTGTTTTTGATGGAATGATTTTTAATTATTTTGAACTTAGAAAAGAATTGGAATCTTTAGGGAATAGTTTTATATCTGGATCCTATATTGAGGTTTTACTGTCTGCTTATATACAATGGAGTGAAGATTTTCTTCATAAGCTTAATGGAATGTGGTCATTCGTGATTTTTGACAGAATAAATAAATCTGTTTTTGCTTCCCGTGACAGATATGGTATAAAACCTTTTTATTATTGCATCATCAAAGAATCTTTTATTTTTGCTTCGGAAATACCTCCTATTCTTTCGGTTTTAAAGCAAAAGCCTCGTCTGGATAATCTTTCAATTTTTGATTTTCTTGCATTCAATCGTACAGATCAGAACGAAAGAACTTTTTATCAAGATATCAAGAAGTTGCAACATGGCCACAATCTGATTTTTAATATCAAATCATCTGACTTTAAAGTTCAACTTTCAATCAGAAAATGGTATGATCTGCGTGAAAGAGTAAAAATGTCAGAGAGTTTTAAAGATCCTTCCGAGTTCAGAGAATTGTTATCATCAGCTATCGGTTTAAGAATTCAAAAGGAAGTTCCTTATGGTGTATGCCTGAGTGGAGGCTTAGATTCTTCAAGTATTGTTTCAATTTTATTGAAACATTATAATAAAAATGATCTTAAGACTTTTTCTGCTATTTATGAGAAAGGTCAATTGGGTGATGAGTCTGTTTTTATAGAAGAATTTCAATCTATTCTTAAAAATATATTTTATATAAAGCCTAATACACACACACTTATATCAGATTTAGAGGATTTCATTAAAACTCATGCTGAGCCATTGCCGTCAACTTCTCCTTATGCACAATATAAAGTTATGGAACTTGCAAATAAACATGTTGCTGTCACCCTTGATGGACAAGGTGCAGATGAATTATTTGCGGGTTATCAATATTTCTTTGGTTTTTACTTTAAAGATCTCTTTAGAAATGGAAAGCTGTTGGAACTTAGCTCTGAAATCTTTCACTATCTAAAAGAGCATAAGAGTATTTATGGATTGAAGACGTTTGCTTTTTTTATGCTTCCTTCTTCTTTACGAACAAGAGTAAAGACAAATGAAAAGCGATATATTAACCATGAATTTATTAATAAATATAGTTGTTACAGTGACATTAGTGATAAATTATATGGTTCGAAAACATTGGAAGATGCCCTGTTTAACCATTTTGAATATAAACTTGAACATCTTCTTAAATGGGAGGATAGAAATTCCATGAGGTTCTCAATTGAAGCAAGAGTGCCATTTCTTGATTACAGGTTTGTGGAAAAATCTCTTTCTCTTGATAACAAGGATGTAATAAATAAGGGAATGACAAAAAGTATATTTCGTGAAGCAATGAGAAATATTGTACCTGAAAATATACGGCTTAGGAAAGATAAAATTGGATTTGGAACACCAGAAGCAGAATGGTTTAGAGATCCTCTCTTTAAAAATTTAATAACTGAGCTTCTGACAACTAAGAGTTTTTCAGATGAATATATTAATAAGAAAACAGCATTAAGGCTTTATAATGATCATTTTAATAAACGCATTAATATATCCAGGGAAATATGGAAATGGATAAACTTAGAGCTTTGGTACAGGCATTTCTTATCATAAGTATCATTCATGCAAGTATATATTAATGAGGATATATCTCTTGATTTTTGGCAAAATTTAATAAACAAAAGCTGTTTTTCCTCACCCTTTCAAACATTTGAATTTTACAAATTTATTAATTCTGTTCCTGGCTTTTCTGCAATAGCTATAGGAATAGAAAATTCTGAGGGCCTTATTGCTTTAGTAGTAGCGATTTTACAGAAAGAGAAAGGCATAAAAGGTTATTTTTCAAGTCGCGGCATAATTTATGGCGGGCCTTTGATTTTGGAGGGGTATGCTGAAGCCCTGCCAATTTTATTTGAAGAAATAAACACCCAACTTAAATATCAAACTATTTATATTGAGATTCGTAATTATAACGATTATAGCAATTATAAAAAGTTGTTTGCTGAATATGGATGGATATATCAACCGCATCTCAATTTTCACTTAAATTGTTCTTCGCGTGAAATTATTTGGAATAATCTCAATACTAACAGAAAGCGCCAGATAAATAAGGCAACAAAAAAAGGTGTAAAAATAAAGGAGGCCGTTTCTTTAAATGAAATTAAGGAATTTTACCTGATTCTTCGTGATTTGTATGCTAAAAAAATCAGAAAGCCATTACCTGCTCTTGAATTTTTCGAAGCTTTTTTTATAAATGCTGTTGGTGTTTTCCTCTTGGTTCATTATAAAAATAAAATTATTGGCGGGATAATGTGTATAGGATTAAGCGGAAAAGCAATCTATGAATTTTATATTTGTGGCCTTGACGAGGAATACAAAGATGCCAGCCCTAGCGTAATGGCAACATTTGCAGGTATTGAATATGCTTATAATAATGGCTTTAAATATTTTGATTTTATGGGCGCTGGGAAGCCCGATGATAATTATGGTGTTCGTGAATTTAAAAAGAAATTCGGAGGTGAGATTATGGAACATGGAAGATTTTTGAAAATCAATAAAATGTTCTTATTCAAACTTGGAAGGCTGATAATTACTTTGTCAGGGAAACTAAAGTAATGAGAATCTTAATTGATATTGGTCATCCGGCTCATGTTCATCTCTTTAAAAATTTTGCAAAAAATATGTCCCAAAAAGGACATAAAATTCTTTTTACATGCAGAGAAAAGGAGTTTGAAATTTACCTTCTGCAAAAATATGGATTTGATTTTATTTCTTTTGGTGAAAAATATAGATCCCTTCCGGGGAAAATATGGGGGCTATTTAAATTTGATGCACAGGAAATAATTGCTGCTAAAAATTTTAAACCTGATATATTTATGAGCCACGGCTCCATGTATGCTGCCCATGCCTCTTTTTTTCTTAGAAAATCCCACATCTCTTTTGAAGATACTTTTAATTTAGAACAAATACGCTTGTACAAACCTTTTACAGATACTATTTTAACATCCGATTATGAACATCCCCTTAAATCAGGTAAGCTTATAAAATATTCTGGATATCATGAACTTGCTTATCTCCATCCAAAACAATTTACCCCTGATAAATCAGTTTTAGATGATCTTGGAGTACGGGAAAATGAAAAATATGTTATCATACGTTTTGTAGCATGGAAAGCTAGTCATGATATAGGACATACGGGTGTTTATTTTAAAAATAAAATATTAGCTGTTGAAGAATTTTCAAAGTATGCTAAAGTGTTTATATCTTCAGAATCTCCTTTGCCTGATGAAATTGTAAAAAATAAACTTAATATTTCTCCAAATAAAATTCATGATGCATTAGCTTTTGCCAGCTTGCTCTGGGCAGAAAGTTTTACTATGCCTTCGGAGTGCTCAGTATTAGGCACCCCATCTGTTATAAAT
This sequence comes from uncultured Bacteroidaceae bacterium, assembly GCA_964563105.1. Classification (GTDB taxonomy): domain Bacteria; phylum Bacteroidota; class Bacteroidia; order Bacteroidales; genus CAYVTV01. The sequence goes on along the minus strand of CAZLXM010000002.1, from coordinate 90,529 downwards.
CACAATACCAGATCATTATATTTATATGAACAGGAGAAAAAATATAATTTATGTTTTATATATTCAGAATCACCTGAGGATCAAATAAAAGCCATTCAAAAAGGAGTTGAACTACTTAATATGCCCGACCTGAAAAACGAATGGCAAAAACGCAGACAGAAAATGCTCGCTGATAAAATAGATGTAACTGCTTTTTTAATTTGGTTTGTAGAAAATTACCCTGAAAGCTTCAAAATCATGAAAGAAAATCCCCAATATCAGCAAAAATTCAAATAAACAATTAATCTACCCCGTCACCCGTCACCCGTCACCTCTCATGGATTTTACGCTGACAATATTCAAGAAACTACTTAACACCCTGCAAAAACAAGCCTACTTATTTCACCCAATAAAAGACATCCTAAATGATAAGCCCGGAAAAAACATCTTCCTCCGCCATGACGTTGACCTTTTGCCTGAAAATGCCCTCCAAACTGCAATCATTGAAGAACAAGCCGGCATCAAAGGAGCATACTACTTCAGGATAGTCCCTGAAAGCAATGATCCCGATATTATTCAGAAAATTGCAGAGCTTGGACATGAAATTGGCTATCATTATGAAGATTATGTAAGCTCAAAAGGTGATACAGATAAAGCATACGAACAATTTTGCCGAAATCTTGAATATTTTCGAAAATTTTATCCCGTTAAAACTATTTGTATGCATGGAAGCCCGGTTAGTAAATGGGATAACCGTGACATCTGGAAAAAATATAATTACCGTAAACTGGGAATAATCTTCGAACCCTATTTAGATACTGATTTTAAACAGTTTTTCTACCTGACTGATACCGGCCGTCGTTGGGATGGCTGGAAGGTTAGCGTACGTGACAAAATACCTCAGCAAAAATACTGGAATGAGCAGGGCTTCACCTATCATTCCACCTCCGATATCATTAATGCTGCTTTAAAAAATAAACTTCCAACAAATATCATCCTTACCATTCATCCTCAACGCTGGACAAACCACACTTTCCCCTGGTTGAAAGAACTCTTTTTCCAATCCCTGAAAAATCCTTTAAAATATATCGTGACGAAATTTAGGCAGCTGAATTAATAATAGTCAATACCTTTGTTTTTTTGGTTGTGCTATTTATACCATAGCTTTCTGTTATTTATCAACCCTTTTTTCTCTACAAAAGTAAATTATATTCTTTTGGATTATTAATCATTAAAATTTATATTTGATAAAAACTTTATACAATGAATTACAAAAAAATTAAATTAGATAAAATACAAGAGGCTAATGATTTTTATAAAATGATCGGAATAGAAAATTATGAAGAAAATTATTCTGATACCAATCCTATTTTACCTGAATTAGTGAAAGAATTTAATGAAGATAAAAAAGTTGAATTTCATTGGACTAGATTATCTATTAACTCTAATATTGGCCTTATTGTAGAATAGATATGCCTGCCTGGAACGATATTTTAAAAGAAATTGGTGCACAACCAAATGCTTTTGACCATATTCGGAGGAAATATATTGCCGAGTTATCTGAAAAGACAGGTAGAAATGTTATTGTTTATTATTCAGGGTGGCTTCAAAAAGGCAATTTAGCTCAACATGGCTTCAGGTTTGATATTGTGGATTCAGATAAAATGGGGTTTATGTCGACGATTAAAGGTCTTGATAAATCAAAAGGACTTGATTTAGTACTTCATACCCCGGGTGGTTCAATTGGTGCCACCGAATCAATAGTACATTATTTAAAATCAGTTTTTGGTAATGATATTCGTGCAATAGTCCCACAAATTGCTATGTCCGCAGGAACAATGATCGCATGTTCTTGTAAAGAAATAATCATGGGCAAACACTCCAATTTGGGTCCGATCGATCCTCAAATTAATGGATTACCGACACATGGAATTATTGAAGAATTTGAAAGAGCGAAAACTGAAATATCTTCAAATCCTAAAACTATTCCAGTTTGGCAAACTATTTTATCAAGATATTCTCCTACTTTGATTGGCGAATGTGAAAAAGCTATAAAATGGTCTGAGTCTATGGTTAGTGATTGGTTAAAAACAAATATGTTTAAAAATGAACCAAATAAGGATCAAATAGTTGACGGAGTCATAAAGGAATTGGGGAGCCATGCCTTAACTTTATCACATGATAGACATCTACCTGTTGATATACTAAAAGACAGGTTAGGATTAAAGATACAATCCCTTGAATCTGATAATGATTTGCAAGATAAAGTACTAAGTGTCCATCATTCTTGTATAATATCTTTAACGCAAACACCAGCCTTTAAAATAATTGAAAATCATGAAGGAAAAGCTTTTATACAATTGATTAAATAAGCGGTTTGTGTTTGATTAACAATCATTAATGCTTCCGTTACCCATTAACTCCTTAACCACTTTACTTTATGAACAAACGCCATTTTATTATATATCTTATTGATATATTAATATTGGCCCTGTCTTATCTTGTCGTTGCCATTTATAAATCAAATACCCCCGGTTATTTTAGTTCCCATTATTTAATGGCATTTTTCTTTCTGATTATATTATGGTCAATATCTTCTTTTTATTTCAAAAAATATCGCCTTAAAAAGAAACATAAATTTTCAAGGATCCTGCAAAATATACTATTACCGAATTTTATTTCATTGGGCGTAATGACAGTAATAATTGTCGGTTTACAGCTTCCTAATTTTTCAAGGTTAATATTATTTGGCACTACTGCCCTTGCAACATTTGGCGAACTTTTCCTGGGAAATATTTATTATCTTCTTTTGCATTCAGGCACAAATGGTGTTAATGTCATCAATCCTCTGCCAACTGCTGCAGAAATGAAAAAGGCGAAAGAGGCAAAAGATTTTATGGGCCATGCTGTTTCACCTGATATTATAATGGAGGAAGTGGAATCAGCATGTGGAAAGGGGGCCTATGAATTTATGGATGAATATGCCGATATGCATAGTAAGGAAACTTTGATAATATCAACTACTACCAGGTTTAATATTGAATTTCAACCCGATAATTATTATACAAATATTATAAACCTGCGGAGATTTAATGATATACAGTATATGAACAAATTCCTGGAATCGGTAAACAGGAAGCTTCCGCCTGATGGTATATTTATTGGCTGTGTTGAAACCAGTGATGCCAGAAAAAAAAGGATATTAAATAAATATCCGCCACTTATTAACTGGATCATTTATTTTTTTGATGTTATTGTAAAGCGTGTTTTTCCAAAGTTCCGGCTTACAAAGAAAATCTATTTCCTTTTTACCCGGGGTATGAACAGGGTGATCTCAAAAGTTGAGGTATTGGGAAGGCTTTATTCCTGCGGCTTTGAAATTTGCGATGAAAGGGTGATTAATAATATGTTTATTTTTATTGTAAATAAAACGGGTGTTCCGGCTTATGATTTCAGTCCGACTTATGGCCCTTTTGTTAAATTGCGCAGAGTGGGCAAGGACGGAAAGATGATAAGAGTTTACAAATTACGCACTATGCATCCCTTTGCTGAATATTTGCAGGATTATGTATATGAAGTAAATAAACTGGAAGACGGGGGTAAGTTTAAAGATGATTTCAGAGTTTCACCCCTTGGAAGGTTCCTGCGTAAATTCTGGCTGGATGAATTGCCCATGTTTTTTAATGTATTAAAAGGGGATATGAAACTTGTCGGAGTCAGGCCATTAAGCCGGCAATATTTTGACTTATACAACGAGGAATTAAGACAGAAAAGGATACTTTTTAAACCAGGGCTTATACCTCCTTTTTATGCAGATATGCCTGAAACCCTTGAGGAAATTGAAGATTCGGAAATGAGGTACCTGGAAGCTTATGAGGGACATCCTTTAAAGACGGACTGGAGGTATTTTTGGAAAGCAATGTATAATATTGTATTCAGGAAGGCCAGGAGCAGATAGGAAGTTGATCAACAACCGGATGACAATTAATTATTTAATTATGATCAGGCTTTTTGTTTTTTACTGCTTAAATATTGGATTTTTTTTAGGATTTGCTCTAATGGAGGCTGACGGACAATTCTTGCCACAGCCTTTTTTAAAGAATGATGTTTATGATTTTCTTGATGAGATGGATATGGATTTTTATTCTCCGGTTAAGCCCCTGGGCAGAAAAAGGATACTCTCTCTCCTCGAAAATGTGGATACCGCGGGATTAAATACAAGGCAGAAAAAAGAATTACAATTTTATCTGAAAGATTTTAATAAGGAAAAATATACAAACAGGAATTTTAATCGCAGGCTTGACCTTCTTTACAGGCGGGACAGCCTGTTTTCGCTGACTATAAATCCTATAGGGGGAGGGAATCTTATCTTATCAGGTGATGGCTATGTTTATCGCTGGTGGAATGGTTTGTATGCAAATGGAACGATTGCTGACTGGAGTTTTTTTGCCAGCCTGACAGATACGCATGAAAGTGAGGAATTGATGAAGCCTTCCTTTTTGTTACAACAACAGGGAGGGGCAAATATAAAGAGATTTAGTGATGGCAGGCAGGATTATTGGGAATCAAGGGGAGGTATTACTTATTCATGGAAAACAGGGCATATTGGCCTGATAAAGGAAAATATCTCCTGGGGACCGGGTTATAATGGCACGAATATTTTATCGGGAAGAACACCTTCTTTTGTAAGTTTTAACCTGAATTTAAGACCGTTAGAATGGTTCGAATTTAACTATGTTCATGGCTGGCTTGTATCTGAAGTGGTTGACAGTTCAAGATCTCTTAGTTTTACAGGACCTGCAGGACATGTCGAACGAAGAAATTATTATAGCAAATTTCTGGCAGCTAATTTGTTTACTTTTAAACCATTCAAAAACATTTATATTTCTGCGGGAAATGCAATTATTTATGACTATGATAATCCTCATCCTGCTTATTTAATACCTGTTTTATTCTGGAAATCAGTTGATCACCACCTGCAATCGGGTATGGATAATATGAATTCTATGATGTTCATGGATTTCTCCATAAAAAGCATCCCGAAAACACATTTTTATGCCAGTGCTTATGTTGATGAAATGGCTATTAACAGAATTTTTAAAGCGGATGAATTTAATTTCATTAGTGTTAAAGGAGGGGTCAGATTGAACAATATATTGGAGAACATATTTTTCGGCGCAGAATATACATGGTCAAATGCCCTGACATTCAGGCATTATGTCCCTACTATCACTTTTGAATCGAATCGTTATAATCTTGGTCATTATCTGGGCGACAATGCACAGGAACTTTATTTAAATGCTGCTTACAGACCGGTTGCAAACATGGATTTAAGTGTTTCTTATACACATGCTTTTAAAGGGCCTGATCATACTAAACTTAATACCCCCAGAGTCGGAATTAAATCATTTACACCTGTAGTCTGGAGATCAGATATTCTGGAATTTAAGGGTAATTATCAGATAATCAATGATATCTGGCTTGAGCTGGGCTGCTCCTTTCAAAACATCAGAGCTGAAGAGGATTTTTTAGATCTTTATACTCCTGCCTTTATGCAGGGTAAAAAAGGGATGCTGAATATGGGAATAAGGATCAGCCGTTAGAATCTTTATCTTTTAAAAATCTTTCACCGGTATATTTTATAGTATCATTTATACTTTCGAATTCTTTCCCGATTGCTTTTTTAATTTTTTCGTTCGAAAAATATACCTTCCTTATTGAAGAAAAAGCTGCTTCTTTTGAAATTATTCGCTTTCCGGTGAATATTGATCTCAGGCTGTCAGCAAAAACAGCCATTCTGGTCAAAACCGGGCCGGCTTCTATTGAAGGAGGCTTTACATTAAGAGAACGGGCTATATTATTAAGCACTTCTTTATAAGAAAGGTTCTCTGCCGAGATAATAAATCTTTCACCGTATATATCACTATCCATAAGTTTTATCATACAATCTGTGACATCTTTAAGCGATACGAACCCGCTTACACCTTCCGTATAAAATCGTAATCCTTTATAAACGGTATTAAACATTAGTGATGAACCCTTATCCCAAAATCCCGGGCCCAAAATAATAGAAGGATTAACAATCACAGCTTTAAGTCCTTCTTCAATACCTCTCCATACTTCCATTTCGGAATGGAATTTACTGATGGAATAGGCTGTATTCATTTTATCGGGCCTCCATACCAGCTTTTCATCCGAAAATTCTCCTTCGGGGGCATTTCCAATTGCTGAAGTAGAACTCACATGGCAAAGTTTTTCTATATTCAGCTCAAGACAGGCATTAACGATATTTTCAGCTCCCAAAACGTTATCTTTTATCATTTTAACACGGTCTTTCGGGCTGAAAGAAACAATAGCTGCTACATGGTAAAGTTTTGAGGTGCCTTTAAGAGATTCAGTCACCGAATCTATATCAAGAATATCAAAATCTATCCATTCAATTCGCTTAAACAGGTCATCGGGTTTATCGGTATAATAGGAAAATATTTTTCGGACAGTTTCTGTATTACCTGATTCTCTTTTAAGGGCACGTATTTTTTCTTCTCCCGAGGAAAGAAGGTCGAAAAGTAATCTTGAACCAAGAAGTCCGGTAGCTCCCGTAAGGCTGATCATAATTTTTTGAACAAATATAATCAAAAAAGGATTTCTGTGTTGCATATCCATAATAACAGAGACAAAGCAGAGCGGAGCCGGTAACGAATATGATGAAGGGACGTATAAAATAGTCTCTGATTATATTTTTACTTTATCTTTGATTTTTGAAAATCTTAATTTTACTGATCTGATCGATGATCCTGAGATGTTAAAAGCAGAAGTTAAAAATATCCGTAATACCCATATCAATATTGGAAGAGGGGAGGATATTGCCATAAAAGATCTTGTTCATCTTATTTCCAGGATAGTTAATTATAAAGGGAAAATTGAATGGGACCATTCACGTCCGGACGGAACTGATCAGAAACTAATGGATATATCAAAGCTTGCCCGTCTTGGATGGAAGGCAGGGATCAGCCTGGAGGATGGTATTAAAAGTGTATATGACTGGTACAGGGCATCATGCTAAATAATTGTTTGATAAAAATTAATAATATAACTAAGAAATTTTTGGATGGGAAGCTCCATTAAGTCGTCTTTATTGAGGGATATGCTTCCCGGACTGCTGCCTCTTCTTGTCTTTATAATTGCTGACGAGATCTGGGGGACCATTATCGGGTTATATGTTGCAATTGGTTTTGGTATTGTTGAATTCCTTATTACTTATATTCGTTCCCGAAAAGTAGAAAAATTCATTCTCTTTGATGTTGGCCTTTTGATTGTTCTGGGACTTGTGTCCCTGCTCCTGGAAAATGATATTTTCTTCAAGCTTAAACCTGTCGTTATTGAAGGAATATTGCTCATAATAATCGGCTTTTCCGGATATGGAAGAAAAAATTATATCCTTGAAATGTCGGGCAGGTTTATGAAGGACAAAAAACTGCCGGATTCTGCAATAATTAAACTTAATAGCACACTAAGAATTTTATTCCTTATTATTCTTGTACATGTGATCCTTGTGCTTTTCAGTGTCTTTTTCATGTCAACCAGAGCATGGGGTTTTATCAGCGGTGTGCTGTTCTATCTTCTGATACTTGGTTTTTTTGCTGTACAACTTATTTCTGCATATTTTCATAGGAGAAAATTTATGAAAACTGCTGAATTTGTTCCTGTAGTTGATGAAAATGGAAATATAACTGCCAAAGCACCCAGATCAGAAGTACATTTTAATCCGGAGCACAAACTTCTTCATCCTGTTGTACATTTGCATGTTTTTAATGATAAAGGAGATTTGTATCTGCAGAAAAGGCATAATTCCAAACTAATACAACCTGGTAAATGGGATACTGCTGTGGGAGGCCATGTTTCATGGGGTGAAAGCCTTGAGGAAAGCCTTATGAGGGAAACTTATGAAGAGATTTCATTGAAAGATTTTAGTCCGCTTTTTCTTGGAAAATATATTTGGGAAACAGAAGCCGAAAAGGAGCTTATTTTTATGTTTATTACCAAAATTAATACTCAGCCTGTTTTTAATCCTGAAGAGATTTCCGAAGGCAGATTTTGGAGTACTTTTGATCTTTTAAATAACCTGGGTAAAGGAATTTTCACTCCTAATCTGGAACATGAAATTCAAATTTTAAAGAAAGCAGGATATATTGTGACAAATGAAAGTAAAAAGAGATAAAAGATATGTTTATTTATGATTTTCAGGTATCTTGGAGCTAAATATTAAGTTTATGGCTAGAAAAGGGAAAAATAAAAGAAAAAATAATTTAAATAAGGAAGTTTTATATAATAAAATACTTGGGATATTATCTAATAATCCTAATAAAACCTTTAATTATAAACAGATTGCAAAGATCCTTGGCATCAGGGATGAAGCTGACAGATCACTGATCATTCAGGCATTCAATGAGCTTACACATGCTGATCAGCTTGAGGAAGTGGAAAAACAGAAATATAAACTTAAGTTGAAGGCTGGATATATTACCGGTAAAATTGATATGACACAGCATGGTTATGCTTTTGTTATTAGTGATGAAATGGATGATGACATTTTTATAGCACGCAATCTTTTACATTCTGCATTAGACGGCGATCTGGTAAGGGTATTTGTTTATCCCCGCCGAAGGAAGGACACACGCTATGAGGGGGAAGTAATACAGGTCCTGGAGAGGGCAAGAAATTCATTTGTAGGTACTGTTGAAATATCAAAACATTTTGCTTTTCTGTTTATCGACAGTAAAAAGATGCCTTACGATCTTTTTATTCCCCTTGATAAATTAAATGGGGCAAGAAGTGGTCAGAAAGCAATTGCCAGGGTTATTGAATGGCCTGAAGGGGTAAAGAACCCTGTTGCGGAAATTATTGAAGTACTGGGCGATCCGGGAGATAATGATGTTGAAATGCATTCCATTCTTGCCGAGTTTGATCTTCCCTTCCGCTTTAAACCTGAAGTTTTGAAAGCTGCCGGTAAAATAAGTGATATAATTCCGGAACCGGAATATAATTCACGTATGGATTTCCGCGGAGTCCCTACTTTTACAATTGATCCGGCCGATGCAAAAGATTTTGATGATGCCTTGTCTATCAGAAAATTAGATAATGGAAACTTTGAAGTTGGGGTTCATATTGCTGATGTCACTTATTATATTAAATCTAAATCCATACTTGATGATGAAGCTTATGAAAGAGGCACATCTGTTTACCTGGTTGACCGTACAGTTCCCATGTTTCCTGAATGGATATCCAATAATATATGTTCTTTAAATCCGGATACTGATAAATTATGTTATTCGGCAGTTTTTGAGATGAATGAAAATGCTGATGTGTTGAATGAATGGATTGGCCCTACTGTTATCAGGTCTATGAGAAGATTTAATTATGAAGAGGCACAGAATATTATTAAAGGCCATAATGATGAAATGAAGGAGGAGATAATTAATCTGCATAATCTGGCCCGGATAATGAAAAAATGGCGATCAGAACAGGGTTCTATTGGTTTTGACAGGGTTGAGGTAAAATTTCATCTTGATGAAAAAGGATTTCCCACCTCAGTATATTTCAAGGAACATGAAGAATCTGATCAGCTTATTGAAGAGTTTATGCTTTTGGCAAACAGAAGGGTTGCCGAGTTTGTACATAACGGCTTTGTTTATTTACAGGATCTTACTGAGCCCGAAAAGCAGAAAATAGCAAAAAGGAAAACCAAAACCTTTGTTTATCGGATACATGATCGCCCTGATGCACAAAAGCTGGAATCATTTTCCAAATTTGTACGTAAGTTTGGTTATACTCTCGATTTAAGGCAGGGTAAAAAAGCAGCCTTGTCATTAAATATACTTCTTAATGATATTGAAGGAAAAAAGGAGGAGAATGTTATTGAAACCCTCGCGTTAAGGGCAATGGCAAAAGCCCGTTATTCCACTACAAATATTGGTCATTATGGACTTGCTTTTCAGTATTATACTCATTTTACATCTCCTATTCGCAGATACCCGGATATGATGGTACACCGTTTATTGAAATCTTATATGAGCGGAGGTGAACAGAAGAATAAAATTAAATATGAAAAAAAATGTGAACATGCCTCCGAAATGGAACGTAAAGCAATGGATGCAGAAAGGGCTTCAATTAAATATAAGCAGGTTGAATATATGAAGGATAAAGTAGGGCAGACATTTAAAGGTATTATTTCAGGACTTACAAACTGGGGAATATATGTAGAGATAATTGAAAATAAATGCGAAGGGATGATTAGTCTTCAAAGTATTGTTGATGATTTTTTCGAATTTGATGAGGAGAATTATATTTTGAAAGGAAGATATTCTGAAAAAACGTATCAGCTTGGAGACGAAATTGAAATTGAGGTAAAAAGCGCTAATATGTCAAAAAGGCAATTGGATTTTGCATTGGTTAGCTGAAATTAATGTTATCCAAATTGTATTTATTGTAACTTTACGTTGAATTTGGCTATTATTTATTAAACCAGCCCCGGATATAATAATTAAAAGCTTTTATAAAAGGGATATTAATTCAAAAATCCCCGGGAACATATTATTTTCAGGTAAATGCGTAAATTTTTCATTTTAATATTACTCATTAGTCTTTTCTCCTGTGGGGAGAAATTTGCAAGGTTCAGGCGGGCCCACAATATTCCGAAAAAGAAGTTTGTTACTATACTAGCCGAAATTCATATTATGGAAACAATAATTGTAAGACATGAATTTCATCATAAATACTCTTCAAAAGATTCAATTGACATTTATGCTGATATTATTGAGAAACACGGATATACCAGGGAGGATTTTGACTCAACTGTTGCTGCTTATACAAGAAGGCCCGAACTTTATGAAAAGGTATATAATGAAGTACTTATGAAAATGCATTATATGCTTGATACTTTGAGGAAGAATGATCCCGAATTAAGAAAGGACGTCATAAATGAATAGATATCTTTATGAAATACAGGAAAATATCAGCTCATTATGTTTTTCCGGGGAATTCGCATGCATTGAAATACGGGATTGTTGAGTTTGATGCCGAAGGTATTATAAAACAGCTTATTGATACAGGCGGTGAGTATCAGGAGTTAGCCGGGCTGGAGTTTTATTCGGGTATATTAACTCCGGCATTTATTGTCCCTCCCTTATCAAATAATTTTTTTAATCATAAGACAGAAATACCGGATATTTTTTTCAACTTTAAAGAAGTGGCACCGAAAAACAGAATTATTGAAGATACTGTTAAAATGCAGGAGATACTAAAATATCTGATTATGATAAAAAAGTATAATCCTGAAATTAGCCTGGAAGAACAAATTTCCCTTATAAGCTACAAAGCAGCCTGTACCCTGAAAATTGACAAAGAATATGGTTCTATTGAAGCTGGTAAAAAACCGGGGATTAATTTATTAACACAGCTTGATCTTCAGAAGTTTTTAATTACCGGGCAAACAAAAGTTATAAAGATTATTTGAAAATTTATTTTGCATATTATTATAGAATTGTTTAAAATAGTTTCCTCAACAAAAATATAAGTAAAAATTTTTTATATGAAGTATTTTTCACCCAAAAAACTGGCTGCTTTATTAGCTTTCTTTCTGTTTATTTTGTTTACAGGAACTATGTTTCTTCTTTATTATCTTCGTCCTGAGAAGCTCTGGATATGGGCTGCTGTTTCAGCAATATTATTTTTTATAATTACATATTCAGTTGCATATTACACTCTTAGTAATTTTATTTTTTCAAAAATTAAACCTATTTATAAAACTATCCTTGAACATACTATTTCACACAAGGAACTTAGCAGGCGACTGGGGAAAGATATTATTTTGCAGGCAAACAGGGAAGTGGAAGACTGGGCAGAAAAGAAAACTAAGGAGATTAAAAAACTTAAACAATTAGAAAAGTATAGAAAAGATTTTCTTGGAAATGTTATGCATGAATTAAAAACTCCAATTTTTAATATTCAGGGTTATATATTAACACTTCTTGACGGAGGTATGGAGGACCCTTCCATCAATAAACTTTACCTTGAGAGGACAGAACAAAGTATAAACCGTATGATCTCAATTGTTGAAGATCTGGAATCTATTTCAAGACTTGAATCGGGAGAACTTAAACTGGAAATGGAAGAGTTTGATCTTGTAAAATTAGTTGAAGAGGTATATGATATGCTTGAGATCATGGCAGAGCAACGTGGTATTAAATTATCTTTTGCTTCAAATTATAATAAGCCTGTAATGGTCATGGCTGACAGAAAAAAAATGCATGAAGTATTTAATAATTTGATTGTTAACTCTATTAATTATGGGAAAAAGAACGGGAAAACAGTTGTTTCTTTTATGGATATGGGCCAGAGAGTATTAGTTGACATTTCTGATAATGGTATAGGGATAACAGAGAAAGATCTGCCCAGGATTTTTGAAAGGTTTTTCAGGACAGATAAATCACGCTCACGTAACCTGGGAGGTACAGGTCTGGGGCTTTCCATTGTAAAACATATAATTGAAGGGCACGAACAGACAATTAATGTACGTAGTACTACTGAAAAGGGAAGTTCTTTTGTTTTTACTTTAAATAAAAGTCAGGAATAATTATTCTGTTTCCTTCCATTTCCATTCAAAGCCATTTTTTAAATCTTTCACTATTATTCCGATCTTTTCAAGTTCATTTCGTATCTGATCTGAAAGTTGAAAGTCGCTCCTTTCTTTTGCTTCTTTCCTGATATTAAGTATCATTTCAACCAGATTATCTGATTTATTTACATTTTCATCTTTATTTTCAATTTCCAGTCCCAGAACATCCGTAATAAAGTTATACATAAAGGAATATAATTCAGAAAGATCGTTTTCGTTAATAAATTCTTTTCCTTCTCTAAGAAGATTGATAATTTTTACTGTATCAAAGAGAGAAGCAATTGCTGCAGGGCTGTTAAGGTCATCATTCATGGCATTATGGCATGAAGATTTAAGCTCATTTACATTTATTGTTGAATGGGATGATGGTACAACCTTTTTCAGGTTTTGTAAAGATCCTGTCAAACGTGCCAGGCCCCTTTCTGCTGCCTGAAGTGCATTATTACTAAAATCGAGAGTTCCTCTGTAATGAGCCTGCAAGATAAAAAATCTGATCGTCATTGGAGAATAGCTTTTATCCAGAAGCTTATGTGAGCCGGAGAATAATTCTTCCAGAGTGATAAAATTTCCGAGTGACTTCCCCATTTTTTGTCCGCCGATTGTGATCAGATTATTATGCATCCAGTATTGAACGGATTCTTTACCGTTTGCTGCCACTGTTTGTGCGATTTCACATTCATGATGCGGGAAAAGGAGGTCCATACCTCCACCATGAATATCAAAAGTTTTTCCAAGATATTTTTCTGACATAGATGAGCACTCAATATGCCAGCCGGGGAACCCTTCTCCCCAGGGAGAGGGCCATCTCATAACATGTAATGGGCTTGCTTTTTTCCAGAGAGCAAAATCGAGAGGATTACGCTTTTCGCCTGTGCCTTCCAGTTCACGGGTATTTATTAAGAGTTCTTCAATTTTTCTCCCCGAAAGCTTTCCATAAGGATGGAACCGGTTATATTTTATTACATCAAAATAAACAGACCCGTTCGATTCATAAGCAAATCCTGATTCGATAATTTTTTTGATCATAATTTGCTGTTCAATAATATGCCCTGATGCCAATGGTTCAATATCAGGTGGAAGAACATTCAGTAATTGCATATTAAGATGGTAGCGATTAATATAATACTGAGAGATCTCCATAGGCTCCAACTGCTCAAGCCTGGCTTTTTTCCCTACTTTATCTTCTCCTTCATCAGCATCATTTTCAAGATGCCCCACATCAGTTATGTTTCTGACATATCTTACTTTATATCCGATAAATTTTAAATATCTGTATAAAAGATCAAATGTAACAGCCGGTCTGGCATGTCCCAAATGAGCATCACCATAAACTGTGGGCCCGCATACATATATACCTACATGAGAAGGATTTAAGGGTTTAAAAATTTCTTTTTTCCGGGTGAGGGTATTATAAATCCACAAAGGTTCCACTCTATTATTAATGTTTTAAAGGATAATTATTAATTTTTACTGGTTTCAGGGTTATTATGATTCTTTACCCAATTGTTGCTTTAAAATTCTTGCGATATATTTTCCAATTATGTCAAATTCAATATTTACAACTGTTCCTTCTTTAATGGCATGAAAATTAGTAACATCATAGGTATAAGGAATAATGGCCACTTCAAATGACTTGTCTTTTGAATTAACCACAGTGAGTGATACTCCGTTTACTGAAACTGAGCCTTTTTCAACAGTTAAGAATTCATCGTTTGTTTTATCAAAGGAAAAGCTGAAATACCAGCTTCCTTCAGACTCTCTTACTCCCGTACAAATGGCGGTTGTATCAACGTGTCCCTGGACCATGTGACCGTCAAGACGTCCGTCCATTTTAACACTTCTTTCGAGATTAACTTTATCTCCGGGTTTTAATAATCCAAGGTTTGATTTTAAAAGAGTTTCCATAATCGCAGTTACAGTATATGTGTTTTTATCTTTTGCAACAACTGTAAGACAAACTCCGTTATGGGATATGCTCTGGTCAATTTTTAATTCATCTACAAATGAACAGGATAAAGTAATATGTATATTTTCTTTTTCTTTTACAATTTTCTCAACTATGGCAGTTTCTTCAACAATTCCTGAAAACATAATATTTGAATTTTAATTATTAAAGCGGGCTGAAATAATATATTTATTAATAGTGAATTGCAAAGTTAGGTTTTTTTTGCCTTATAAGGGGGCATCACCAGATTATTTACAAAAATTAGTATATTGTTTATAGTTATTTCTTACAGCTTTATTTTATCTTCAATATCTATAAATATATCGCTGTTCAGATTTTTTTATTTAAATTCATCTAAATACTATTCAAAGAATTATGACTTGGACAAGCTTTTTTGGCTTTTAGTAAAAATCATTTTTTTTTCTAACTTTGTGGGATTTTAAAAATAATAGATTAATTGAATTCAGAATGGATAAAAGGTTCAATGAATATAAGAACTTTGACCTTGCTATTATTAACAGGGAAATGCTTAAAATATGGAAAGATGAAGATACTTTCCATAAAAGCATAGATGCCCGCCGAAATTCCCGGGATTTTGTATTTTATGAAGGCCCGCCTTCAGCAAATGGGAAACCAGGTATTCATCACGTAATTTCACGGACCATAAAAGATATTATTTGCCGTTTTAAGACTCTTGAAGGATTCAGGGTTGAAAGGAAAGCGGGATGGGATACACATGGATTACCTGTTGAACTTGCTGTGGAACAGTCATTGAAAATCACTAAAGAGGATATAGGAAAAACTATATCCATTGCTGAATATAATGATCACTGTAAAAAGGAAGTGATGAAATATACCCGTGAGTGGGAAGAGCTTACGGATAAAATGGGTTATTGGGTTGACATGCAGGATCCATACATTACTTATGATAATCGCTATATTGAAACTCTATGGTGGTTATTGAAAGAAATGTTTAAAAAGGATCTTTTGTATAAGGGCTACACCATTCAGCCTTATTCACCTGCTGCCGGGACAGGCCTTAGCACGCATGAGCTTAATCAGCCCGGATGTTACAGGGATGTTAAGGACACTACCTGTACTGCAATGTTTAAAGTAGTACGGAATATTGAGTCTGAATTTTTATTCAAAGATGTTTCAAGTCCGGTATATATTCTTGCCTGGACAACTACACCCTGGACCCTTCCTTCAAATACTGCACTTGCTGTAGGTGCAGCCATAAAATATTTGAAAGTTGAGACATTCAATCCTTACAATGGAAATAAGATTACTGTGATCATTGCAAAAGATCGCTTTAATGTATATTTTCCGGATATGAATGCAGCTACTAAACCTTTTGTATTTCTTCCGGGCGATAAGTCATTACCCTATAAAATAATAGCCGAATATTCCGGAAAAGACCTGACTGGAATAAAATATGAACAACTACTTGAATGGGTTAATCCCGGTGAAAATGCTTTCAGGGTAATTACCGGCGATTTTGTTACAACAGAAGATGGTACA
Organism: uncultured Bacteroidaceae bacterium; assembly: GCA_964563105.1. Lineage (GTDB taxonomy): Bacteria > Bacteroidota > Bacteroidia > Bacteroidales > CAYVTV01. The sequence continues at coordinate 74,411 of CAZLXM010000002.1, read as the reverse complement.
GGAGTGGTTCATGTTGCCCCGACTTTTGGTGCTGATGACCTTAAAGTGGCACAGGAAAATAATATAGCGCCATTAACTGTGCCTGATAAAGAAGGTATGATCTGCCCCTTAGTTGACCGTCAGGGTAAGTTTATGCCTGTCAGGGATATGGATCCCGATTTTGTGATAAAAAATGTTAATATTGGATTGTACAGTGAATTTGCCGGAAGATTTGTTAAGAATGAATATGATGAATCAATTCCTGAGGATGCTGATACAGTTGATGTTGATATATCTGTTCACCTGAAGCTTAATAATAAGGCTTTTAAAATAGAGAAGCATATACATAATTATCCACATTGCTGGAGAACTGATAAACCTGTTCTTTATTATCCGCTGGATTCCTGGTTTATCAGGACAACAGCAATGAAAGACAGGATGATCGCTTTAAATAATACGATTAACTGGAAACCTGAATCGACCGGAAGCGGAAGATTTGGAAAATGGCTTGAAAATCTCGTTGACTGGAATCTTTCACGTTCCAGATTCTGGGGTACACCTCTTCCTATATGGGTATCGGAAGATAAAAAAGAAATGGTCTGTATAGGTTCTGTTGCTGAATTAAAAAAAGAAATCGAAAAATCTATAAAGGCAGGATTTATGTCTTCTAATTTTCTTTCCGGATTCAAAGAAGGAGATTTTTCTGATAATAATTATGGCCAATTTGATCTTCACAGGCCATTTGTTGATGATATAATTCTTGTTAGCCCTTCAGGCAAAAAATTATTCAGGGAGCCTGATCTAATTGATGTATGGTTTGATTCAGGAGCTATGCCTTATGCCCAGGTTCATTATCCATTTGAGAACAAAGATAATTTTCATCATTTTTTTCCTGCCGATTTTATTGCTGAAGGTGTTGACCAGACGAGGGGCTGGTTTTTTACTCTCCATGCGATTGCTGTGTTATTATTTGATAATGTATCCTTCAGGAATATCATTTCAAATGGTTTAGTCCTCGATAAGAATGGGAATAAGATGTCGAAGCGCCTTGGCAATGCTGTAGATCCTTTTACAACGATTGAAAAATACGGGTCTGACCCATTACGCTGGTATATGATGACAAATGCCCAGCCATGGGATAATCTGAAATTTGATGAAGGCGGGCTGGAAGAAGTAAAGAGGAAATTTTTTGGCACACTCTACAATACTTATTCTTTCTTTGCCCTTTATGCCAATGTTGATAGTTTCACTTTCAGTGAAGATGAAATTGCCGTTAATGAAAGGCCTGAAATTGATCGCTGGATTATCTCTTTACTTAATTCACTTATTAAAGAAGTGAAGAAGAATTATGATGATTACGAAATTACCAGGGCAGGACGCCTGATCCAGGAATTTGTAATTGATAATCTGAGTAACTGGTATGTGAGGCTTAACAGGAAACGTTACTGGGGTGGTGAATACAGCAAGGATAAACTTGCTGCCTATCAAACTCTTTATACCTGCCTTAAGAGTGTTGTGATCATTGCATCTCCAATTGCACCCTTTTATATGGATAAAATATTCCGGGACCTTAATGATATTACCGGGAAGTATTCCGTAAATTCAGTTCATTTAGCAGATTTTCCTGATTATGATGAAAGCCTCATTGATAAGGATCTTGAAGAAAGGATGAAAATTGCACAGGCTGTATCTTCTATGGTGTTAAGTCTCAGAAGGCGTGTGAATATAAAAGTTCGTCAGCCTTTAAATCAGATGATGATACCTGTTCCGGAGGAAGGGTTTGTTGAAAAGTTTGAATCTGTGAAAGGATTGATATTGTCGGAAGTAAATGTAAAAGAGGTTAAATTTATCACAAATACTGAAGATATTCTGGTTAAAAGGATAAAACCTGATTTTAAAAAGCTGGGGCCTAAATATGGCAAAAAAATGAAGGCCATCAATGAAAGGATTAGTGCTATGACTAACCAGGATATTAATCGTTTTGAAAAGGAAGGTAAATTTGAGTTCGGTCCGGGAGATGATAAGATAATCCTGTCCCTTGATGATGTTGAGATTGTATCGGAAGATATTCCGGGCTGGCTTGTAGCTAATGAGGGTAAACTTACAGTTGCACTTGATATTAATATTACTGATGATCTCAGATATGAAGGTATAGCGAGGGAATTTGTTAATCGTATTCAAAATATCCGTAAAGAAAGAGGATTTGATGTAACGGATAAAATAATGATTGAAATTTGTAAACATGATGCTCTAAATGAAGCCATAATCAGATATAAAGATTATATTGGCTCACAAACTCTTGCAGGTAAGATCAACCTTGTTGACAGTTTAAATGAGGATTCAAGGGAGATTGAAATCGATGAGGGTATAAGGACATTGATAAAAATTGTCAGGATATCCTAATATGGTATGCAATTCTTAAAAAATTGTTTAAATTTAGGGAAATTTAATTTTTAATGCCATGGCTGAAAAGACGAGATACACAGATGAGGAGCTGGATGAATTCAGGCAGATTATTTTGCAAAAGCTTGAAAAAGCCAAACAGGATTATGAGTTATTGAAAAGTTCAATAACCATGAGTGATAATAATGATACACAGGATACCTCACCAACTTTTAAGGTGTTGGAAGAGGGGGCTGCAACGCTTTCCAAGGAAGAAGCCGGTAAACTGGCCCAGAGGCAGCAGAAATTTATTCAACATCTGCAGGCTGCTTTGGTCCGTATAGAAAATAAAACCTATGGTATATGCCGGGAGTCAGGTGTGTTGATACCAAAAGAAAGATTAAGGGCAGTTCCACATGCCACACTTACGGTTGATGCAAAAGAAAAAGGCGCCCGTTAATATCTTATTAACATAAGAATGCCTTAAAATTACCACATATAGTATAATCTTAGATGATAAAGGAGATATATAAATTTTATATCCAACCTTACCCCGGCGGGAAAATGAAACTTTAATTATGACTTTGGGACGTAAAGCTTTATTAACAATAATCGTGATACTTATTATAGATCAGGTTTTAAAAATTATTGTTAAAACCAATATGCTATTGTATCATGACTTGCATATTATCGGAAATTGGTTTATAATAAAGTTTATTGAAAATAATGGAATGGCTTTTGGAATTGATATTCCGGGAAATTATGGAAAGATGACACTTAGTTTATTCCGAATTGTAGCTGTTAGCGGGATTGGCTTTTATCTATTTCATTTAATAAAAAATGATTCACATCCGGGACTTGTAATATCTGTGTCAATGGTTATGGCCGGTGCAATCGGAAATATAATTGACAGTTTATTTTATGGAATGATCTTTTCAGGATCAACCCCCTATTCATTAGCTGTTATGTTCCCCGAAGGTGGTGGTTACTCATCCTTCCTGCATGGAAAAGTTGTGGATATGTTTTATTTCCCTATTATAAAAGGGCATTATCCGGGCTGGTTCCCTTTTTTTGGGGGACAGCCATTTGAATTTTTCAGACCTGTATTTAATATTGCCGACTCTTCAATTACAGTAGGGGTATTTATAATTTTGATCTTTCAAAAGTGGTTTTTTGCCGAAAAAAAAGAATAAATCCCTGCTGCTTTTTGAAACAATAAGAATGATCAGATAATTTTTAGCAGGTAAAGATTTTTCATATCCTTTTCTCTTAATGAGGGATTGAAGAAATTGAAATTTAATTCCGATATTTTCCTGGATAGAAAAGAACTTTCATAAGCGATCCTGTTTCCTGCAATTTCCATAATTTCCTCATATCCTTCCTGTGTTGTAATAAACCATACATCAGAACCGTTTAATGCCTGTTTTAATTCATCTGTATTATAAATTCTGACAGATACATTCTTAGGATAAAAATAAGTTTCAAACAGGTTATATTCATAAGTGTATAGCTTATCATTTTCTGCAGCCAGCTCGTTAAAACTGCGTGATGCCTGGATGGCGCCGTTATACTCAAATGCTGAAGGCATAAAATGTGCATTAATAACAAAATTTATCCCGATTGAAGTGATAACCAGTGGTATTATCAGAGCTTCCTTTTTTGTAAAACGCGGGCTGAAAGAAAAAATCAGTAATAAAAATATTATTGTCAGTGGTATCCGGATAAATAAATTAGTTGTGGGAAAGACATAAAAAAGTACTGCTAAAATCAGCGTCCAAACTAGTATAATTATTGCTGTCCGGAATACTTTCATTAAATTATATATTCTTTTCATGGAATCAATTTTTGCAACCTTATTAATAAGATCTGCTGTAATTATTGAAAGAAACGGAATTAGCGGGAAAAGGTAATGCGGAGCTTTTTGCCTGGATATGGAAAGAATGAAAACATAAATAATAATTGCGGAATAAGTCATATATTCTGTTCTTTTAACATGTCTTTTATTTTTATGTTTTAAATTTCCTGCATTTACAAAAAATGCGATAAATACATAGAGTGACCAGGGCAGAAATATATAGATGATTGTATGGAAATAGAAAAAATAATCTGTACTGGTCCCGCTATATTTTCCTGTTATTCTGCCTATATTATTTGTCAGGAAATAAAAGCGAATGCCTTCCGGGCCAAATTGGTCATAAATACCTTTCAGGGTCGGATAAAGAATAATTGCAAGAATTGGAACAGCTAAAAGCCAGTCAAATGAAAATATTTTTTTCCATTCTTTTTTTATTATTAAGTGTCCGCCTATTGCGAAAGCCGGAACTGCCAGGCCAACCGGTCCCTTTGTTATCATTGCCAGTCCAATGCCCGTGAAGCCAAGGATAAGATTGATATATTTATTGTTTTTTATATAAGCAGCAAGCTGCCACGTTCCAAAAATTATGTTTGCCGTTAATAATGCATCTGTATGCAGATCATTACTGTATAAAAAAAGCATTTGTGATGTAGCATAAACTATTGCAGAAATAATTCCAACACTTTTACCATAAAATAATTTTGCAAGCCGGAAGGTAGAATAAACTCCCAGGAAAGAAAAAAGGAGAGAAGGAAGTTTAAATGCAAACATTGATAATCCAAAAACAGAAAATGATAAAGAAGATAACCAGAAAAAGAGCAGTGGTTTCTGCATATAAGGTTCGTCATGTATTTTGAGGTGGATTAAGTCCCCGCTTTCGTACATATGTCTGCTTACTGCGGCATATTTACCTGAATCAATTCCCACATCAGGAAAAAGGCCCGTAACATATACAAAGACACAAAGAATGATTAGTAAAGTGTAAAGGATTTTATGTTTCATAATTAGCTAATATTTCTTAAAATGCATATATACAGCCATTTATCAGTCTGTCAATTGTAATATGAGCTTAAAAATATGAAAAAATCTGCATTATTAAGAAATACTGCCTTATCCCTTTAATGTTTATATAAGAATTAGCATTCGCTGTTATTTCTTCCTGTTTGTTCTTTGAGAGTTTTTAATTTCTGATTCAAAATATTAATATTATTACTGAACAGGTATTTATCTGCGATCAGTATATATGTTTCCAGCATTGACAGGAGGCTGATCATTGGGTATCTTTGAGGGCCTTCGTTAAAAGAATGATAATTATTCAGGATTTTATCTTTTTACCAGGCCATAAAATAAAAAGTTTATAAGGCTGTCAAGCCTGTCTTCAATATTTCCATGTTCTTTTCTGATAAACAGTGGTATTTCAAGTCCTTTCATTGCTGTTGCAATAGCTAATGCAGCCAGTTCGGCCTCTTCAACTCTGAATTTGCCCTGGTCTATACCAGTTTGAAGAATACTTTTTAATACTTTAATTTCGTTTTTATCGTAATCGTTGCGCATTTTTTTTATAAACTCAAGATGATCAAGATGACTACTTTTGAGGGCGGCATAATAGTTTGTAAGAGTTGATAATTTTTCTCTTCGGAAAAGTAAAAAAGTTCTTAATTTTTCAATAGGGTCCTCTATGTTATTAATTGTTTTGCTAAGGTCATTTTTAAGTTCTTCTGCTTCTTTTTCCACTGTTGCTTTAAAGATATCTTCTTTACTGCTAAAATAGTAATATATTGTGCTTTTTCCTTTTTTTGAAGCCATGGCTATTTCTTCCATGGTTGTTTTTCGAAAGCCAAATCTTGTAAATATTTTGCTTGCCACGTCAACTATATTGGTTCTGATTTCATCTTTTTTGACGCCCATTTTTTTGCTTATTTAATGTCGTTAAATCTATAACCAATCATAAGCTCATGCGTTCCCGAGTTATAATTTCTCAGTCCGGTAATTCCGATGTCGTAAGCATAACCAAAATAAAATTTTTCTTCATGGATATATCCAAGAAGTACTGATACGGCATCTTTAGTGCGGAATGATAAACCTCCCCATATAAGGTCTTTATATACAAAACGTGTAGTAATATCCAGTTGTGCGATCCCGGGAGCGGCACTTTTTAAAATAACAGATGGTTCCAGTTTATAATCTGAAGCAATTTCATAAGTATATCCTGCGGTAAGATAAAAATGGCTTTTTAATTTGTTCAGGCCATTTTTTTCTTCAAAAATTTTCAAAGAGTTATTGAATAGCTGGGTTACTGAAAAGCCTGCATAAAAATTTTCCGCATAAGCATATACTCCGATGGTTGCATCGGGGACGTAAGCAGAGAATACTGCAGGCTGGATAGCTATATCTGTCGGGTCTTTGGCTGTAAGCTGGCTGCCATCAATTTTAAATTGCATTGCACCTAAAGACAATCCCATAGATAAGCGTATATCATTTTGTAATTCAATATTATAGGCATAGCTTCCCGAAAGTCCGGTTCTACTGGTAGGCCCGGTAACATCATTATAGAAATATCCTCCAAAACCCATATTTAATCTTGCATGCGGGCCATAAACACTTAAGGTATTAGTTAATGGCGGATCAACAATTCCAATCCACTGAAAGCGATGATTTGACCTTATCTGGTAAAAGTCTTTTGTCCCGGCAACAGCAGGATTAATAATAAAATCATTAAACATATACTGAGTATAATGAGGATTCTGCTGTGCAGAGCTTTTAATTACACCAATCAAGGTTATGAATAATATTAAAACTACCCGGTTCATTTATCTAATAATTGTTAAGGGTCCGGTAAGTGGTTTTGCACCACTATATGGAATAACAACGTAGTAATAGGTCCCAATCGGGACTTTTTGTCCGTTATAATTACCATTCCAACGTTTTTCCGAAGTATATCCTTTTGAGCTGAACATTTTCTCTCCCCAGCGATTATATACTTCAACAATAATATCAGGATAATATTCAGCATTATCAATATCCCAGTAATCATTAATTCCATCATCATTTGGAGAGAAAGAATTATAAATTACTATTTCTTCAATAACTGTAATTTTAATTGTATCACTTTCTATACATCCGTGTTCATCTACACCATGAACTATATAGGCCTGTGTTGTCCTGGGGCTTGCTACAGGGTTGGCTATATTAGGGTTATTCAATCCGGCAGATGGTGTCCACCGATAAGTCTGAAAAGGCCCTCCGGTGGCATTCAGGTTAATTGAGTGGTTTATAAGTATAGCAGTATCACTTCCGGCAAACAGCCCTAAATTTGGATAAATATTTACAATTACTGTATCCATATTATAGCAGTTATTCTCACCGGTAGTTGTAAGAATAAATATGCTGTTTTGGCTGATAGTTACCGAAGGATTGGCAATATTTGGATTACTTAAGCCTGCAGCCGGTGACCATGAATAAGTTAATCCTCCCTTACCATTTAATGTAATTGTGCTGCCTGCACATACGGTTGTATCCACACCTGCATTAGCAAATACATAGGTTTGTGCCGGGACAAACACCGGAGTTGTTATCTCGCATCCATTAGCATCGGTTGTTGACAGTAAATAGTTGCCCGAATTGATATTCATTCTGTCTTTTGTTGTTGGCCCGTCTGACCATTTAAACGTTTTAACGCCTGTTCCTCCGCTAACTGAAATAATAGCAGATCCATCAGGGCTGAATGCATTGCAGCCGGCGGGTGTAACATTACTTGAAACCATGATTGGAGGAGGATATTTTAAAATAACTTCGCTTTTAAAATATCTTCCTGATCCTTCACGGACAGCAACCTTATATGTTCCGGCTGGCAGATCATTAAATTCATTATTCGTATGCCAGCTTACACTATCATCAATGGAATATGCGATATCACCTGAGGCATTTGTAACGGTAATCTTGATTTTTCCACTAGCAGACCCGTTACATAAAGGATTTGCAGGTGTAACTATCACATTTAACGGGGGCATTTGTGTAATTTCAATTGTTTTGGAGTATATACAATTATTCTGGTCTCTGACCACAACAGTATATGTGCCTGCATTAAGACCGGTATAGTTTGTTGTAGTAGTGAAAGGGCCTGTCATTCCGGTAATGGAATAGAGATAGCTGCCTGTACCACCTGTAACATTAGTAATGTTAATACTTCCTTTATAATATTCGTTGATATATACAGAACTTGTTATAGTGGCCGTTAACGGGGCCGGTTCTGAGATACGGAAAGCAGTATCTTTTAAACAGTTATTTTGATCCCTTATTGTAAGTGTATAATTCCCGGCACTCAAACCGGTAAAATTGCCGCTGCCCTGATATGGGTTGCTATTAAGCCGATATTGCAAACTTCCTGTTCCCCCTGTGGCGCTTACATTAATAATTCCGTTAGTATTACCGGCACAGCCGCTAACATTTGTTTTGGAAAAAGAAATGATCCGTATGGCGGAAGGCTGGGTAATAACGACAGTAGTATCTTTAATACAATTATTCTCATCAATTATTTCAATAAAATAATTATCTGCTTTCAAAGCACTAAAAACACCGGATGTTTGAAGGGGCCCGTTATTAATACGGTATTTTATTATTCCGGTCCCCCCAGATGCAGAGATATTAATTTGTCCGTTATTATTACCATAACATCCGCTAACATTATTCCGGGTAAAATTATCTATATGAATAGCTGCCGGTTCATTTATAACATTCAAATTACCGTTTACAATACATCCTTTGCTGTCTTTTACAACTGTTTGATATGTTCCTGCAGGAAGATTTGTAAAAAGAGAACTGGCAGAAAAATTCAATCCTCCGTCAATTGAATATCCATAAGGGGGATTTCCGCCACTAACCCCTGTAATTCTTATTTCTCCCATTGAATTGCCAAAACATAAATTACCATCTGTTTTTGTCTCAGAAGAAATTTTTAATTCATCAGGTTCATTAATTGTAACAGTGTTTGAAACAATGCAGGAATTATTGTCTTTGACATATATTGTATAATTATTAGCTGCTAAAGAGGAGATCAAATTTGATGTTTGATAATTAATTCCATCTGTGGAATATGTATATCCGGGCCTTCCTCCTGAAACATTGACAGTAACGGAACCGTCAGTATCTCCATGGCATGTAACATCAGCTTTAGAGAATGTTATCTGTAATTGTTCCGGCTGTGATATGGTTGCGATTGGTGTATAGGAAACAACACAGGATTTGGAGTCGGTTACAGTGAGGTTGTAATTACCGGCTGAAGCAGCACTAATATTTTGTGTTGAGGCGCTAAATCCGTTTGGTCCTGTCCAGGCAAAAGAATAAGGGGCTGTGCCTCCTGATACATTAATATTTATAGTTCCATTATTATCTCCATAGCATGCCAGGTTAAGTGAAGAAGAAGTATTAACGCTAACTGAAATTTTAGCAGGTTCCGTAATTTGGATCGGACCTGTAGATGCCTGCGGACAGTTGTTTGCATCCCTTACAATGATTGTATATATCCCCGGGCCAAGATTATTGAAATTTCCATTAGAATTGGTGATATTACCAGGGTTCAGGGTATATTGAAGGGCCCCTGTCCCTCCCTGCGCATTTACACTAATTGACCCGTTCATCTCACCATTACAGGATATTTGATTTACGGTTTGATTTACAATTGTTATAGGCGGTGGATTAGCAATAATTATAGGACTTGTTGAAGCCGGAGTACATCCTTTTGTGTCTGAAACAGTAACTGTATAAAAACCGGCTGCCAGTCCGCCAAAGTTTCCGGTAGCCTGTGTTATTCCGCCAGGATTTAAAGTGTATCTGAGAGGCGCATTTCCACCGGATGCGATTACATTAATTTCACCATTATTCTGGTTATGGCAGCTTATATTTTTTGATATGATATTGTCGATAGTTATAGCTACAGGTTGTGATATTAAAAATTCGTTACTGATCACCGGCCCGCATGAATTAGAGTCAGTTAGGCTGACTGTATATGTTCCCGGAGACAGGCCAATGAAGTTTCCGTGGGAGTTAGTTATTCCTCCGGGGCTTAAGGTGAAAATATATGGGGTATTCCCTCCTGATGCACTTACATTGATCACTCCATCATTGATCCCTGAGCAGGAAGCATCTGTTTTGTTTTGTGAACTGAACACCAGGGGTAAAGGTTCATTTATTGTAATACTATTACTGACAGCGCCGGGGCAGCCATTAATATCAGTAACCTGAACAGTATAAGTACCTTTTGTCAGGTCGTTAAAGTTCCCGTTATTATTTGAGGTCCCTCCCGGATTTAATATATATTCAAGTGTTCCTGTCCCACCGGTAGCAGAAACACTTATTTTTCCATTATTGGAATTAAAACAACTCAGGTCACTTGCATTTTCACTTGTAATTGTAATAGGCAATGGATCGTTAAAAACAATTAAGTTGGTGCTGTCTTTACTCTGACAACCCGATGCATCTGATACAATTACCCGGTAGCTCCCGGGCATCAGCATATCGAATGAACCTGTACCGGTTGACAGATCAGAAGGTCTAAGTAAAAAATTATAACTTCCCGATTCACCGGAGGCTGTTAATTCCAGTTTACCATCGTCATAGCCTGCACAAGTTATCGGAGTTTGTTTAACAGAAGTAATTTTTATGGGGTCCGGCTCACTAACAGTCCGGTTTCTGAAATCATTCAATGAGTTATTATCTTCTACAATGCATAAATATATCCCTGCTGATACATTGTAGAAGGTATAAATTGTATCATTAGTTTGTGGAGAAGATTGTGTTTCCCCGCCTTTTATTATGTAATAGTAATATGGCTTTTTCCCTCCGGTAACCGCAAATGTAATACTACCGCTTTGACTTCCGTGACAATCAGTTGACGTGGCTGTTACGCTTATTATTGTTGGTTGTGCAAGAATATATGTATTAATTAGGAAAAGACTGAAAACAAGACTTATATGTAGTATCTTTTTCATTTAAAAACAATTTCAGATATACTGTTAATCAAATGATTGTACGAAATAATTTAAAATCCGGTTACAGAAAAGTGTTAAATAGAATTTGCCTGATCTGTAATACCTTTCTTATTTTTATAAAAAGTAAAGATATTGGAAATGTTATTTGTAAAAAACAGAATCTTATTGATTTATATTACTATTTATTAACAATTTTGATTTTTTTTACAGGATAATATGCTGTAACGAATCCAATAAGCATTACGGTTAACCATATAAGCAGTATATCGGGGATTTGGATATCAACAGGATAAGCATCAATGACAAATGAACCGCTTCCTCCGAGTTTAACCAGCTCAAATTTATCCTGAATAAAACAAATAATTATTCCAAGGATTAATCCGGATGTTGAACCTATAATTGAGATGAGCCATCCTTCTATCAGAAAAATTTTCCGTATTAATGAATTATTTGCTCCCAGTTTTTGTAATATTGATATATCTTCTTTTTTATCAATTATAAGCATAGATAGTGATGCAATGATATTAAACGATGCAATCAGGAGGATTAAGACAAGGATAAAAAATATTGCCCATTTTTCTGATTTCATAATTCTATAGAAAAGTTCATTTTGTTGATAGCGGTTTAACACCTGAAAATTGTTCCCTGCAAGATTTTGAATATTATTTTGAATAATTTTAAGGTCCTCATTTTTTGATATTTTAATTTCGAGTGCACTTACTTCTTTTGGATAATCAAGTAAATCCCTTACAGAGCTTATTGGAAGAATAATATATTTTGAATCATAGTCCTGTTCAATACTAAAGACCCCCGACGGCCATATCAGGAAACGGTTAAAAGATGCTGCCGGATTAGCAGGGTTTACTTTCGTTGTTCTTTTCGGCATATAAATTATCAGAGGGTTAGTAAATGTAAGACCTACCTTTAGTGACCATGCGACTCCCTGCCCCAGTACCACCATAGGGATATTATTTTTATAAAGAGAAAAATCCCCGTCAATAATCATGGTATCTATTCCGTTAACATGGGTATAATTACTATCAACACCTTTTATTGTGGCAATATATTGTCTTTCATCGTAACGCAGGAGGGCTTTTTCTTCAAGGACTTCGGAGACTGCCACTACACCCGGAATTTCCAGAATGCGGTCATTATTTGCTTCTGAAGGGTGAAACACTTTTCCTTCCTTTGATATTATTTTAATATCAGGATCGAATGAGCTTATCAGCGATTTGATCAAACCATCAAATCCGTTAAATACTGATAATACTACAACAAGGGCCATTGTTCCTGTGGCAACTCCCAATACGGATACCAGAGAAATTACATTTACAGCATTCCTGGTTTTTCTGGCTGCAAGATATCGTTTAGCTATATAAAAGGGGAAATTCATTTAACTCTTTTTATATGCTTTTACTATTAATCCGGTTCCTTCAATGTGATACATATTCACATCCATAAAATTCAAAATAAGACATAAAGGAAATACTATTAAATAATATAAAGGAAGAAAGATATAAAAAAGCTTTGATGAGTTTAACATAATTATTGAATATTTCATGGATAATTTCCAGGATAATTTTCCGGGTTTCCCATAAGAGTAGCGACTGATCATTTTTGAAAAGCCTGCATTATTCAGCTTGCTTTCTATTTCTTTGATATTATATCCATTTCTAACATGTTCATCTATAAATGAGCTTTCAGTTTCATCATGAACATCTGAACCACCCAGATCAGACGGGGTTGATATCAGAAGTATGCCATTTTCATTCATTGCATTATATAATCTTTGAAAAACATCTGTGTCATTTTCTATATGCTCCATTACATCTACAGACAAAACAAGATCATATATGTTGTTTTCATCAAATTTTGTCAGGTCAACAGTTCTGAAAGAAACTCTTTCCGAAAGCCCTGCAGTTAATATGAATGAATTACAATCGTCAATCTGTTCCTGTTTAATATCAACTGCATTAATTTTTGCTTTTTTAAATTTTCTGGCCAGATAATAGGAATACTGGCCAAATCCGGAGCCGGCATCAAGGATCATTGCTTCTTCGGGGATTTCATTAATAATTCTGTTTATTTCTTTTCTAATATGCCAGCTCCTTAATAACAGAATATCCAATAGTATATAAAAAGCTTTACGAAAGAAGATGTTTTTATTAACTATTTTCCCTAAGCTATTTTTTATCGGGTCATATTGCATTTAAAGTCAAAGATTAAAAAAGATTTCTATTTCAGCAATTTATCAATTTTTTCGGTGTAATCAAGGCTATCATCTATGAAGAAAGTAAGTTCAGGAATAATCCTGAGTTGATTTTTAACCTGTGTACCCAGAAAATTTCTAATTACATTTTTATGGTTTTTTATATCTTTCAGGATGTCTTCACCGGTTTTAACCGGGAAAATACTCAGGTATATTTTTGCAACGCTAAGGTCCGGACTTATTCTTACCACAGTAACGCTAATAATTTTATTCCCATAAATAGTGCTGTTTTGTTGAAAATAAGTTCCCAATTCTTTTTGTAGAAGCCTTGATACTTTTCTTTGCCTTGTTGATTCATTAATTTCCATGATTACTAAATTTTGGGTTTTAAGGAAAGTGTAAAATTAAAATTTTTACATAACATTTTGTAGCTTTGTGTTTCATTGAAAAAAGCCAATATTTGATTTATTTATGGAAACAGTATTAAGTGGTATAAGATCAACAGGAAATCTTCATCTGGGTAATTATTTCGGAGCTGTAAAAAATTTTGTAAAGATGCAGGATGAATATAATTGCTTTTTTTTTATTGCCGACCTTCATTCATTAACTACCCACCCAAAACCTGGTGACCTGCATGCAAATGTGAAACAAATATTAGCTGAATATCTTGCATCGGGACTGGATCCTGAAAAGTCGGTTATTTATATTCAGAGTGATCTCCCGGAAGTCCCTGAATTGTATCTTTTATTAAATATGAATGCATATATCGGTGAGTTGCAACGTACTACAACTTTTAAAGAAAAGGTCCGAAGCCAGCCGGATAATGTTAATGCCGGACTTTTAACTTATCCTGTTCTTATGGCTGCTGATATTATTATTCATAACTCTCATAAAGTTCCTGTTGGAAAAGATCAGGAGCAAAATCTGGAAATGACCAGAAGATTTGCAAAACGCTTTAATACTTTATATGGTGTTGAATATTTCAATCTTCCGGAACCTTTTAACTTTGGGAAGCAGCTTATAAAAGTCCCCGGTCTTGATGGGAGCGGGAAAATGGGGAAATCGAATGAAAACGGTATTTATCTTGTTGATACAGCCGAAGAAATACGAAAAAAAGTGATGAGGGCTGTTACTGATGAGGGGCCAAAGGAGATAAAGCAGAAAATGTCGGAACCGGTACGTAATCTTTTTTATATACTAAAGCTTTTATCAGGGCCATCTACTTATAAGCATTTTCTTGAGCAATACAATAACTGTAATATACGTTATGGTGATCTGAAAAAACAACTTGCAGAGGATGTCATTAAGTTTACAACCCCAATACGTGAAAGGATCCTTGACATTCTCGCCGATGAGAATTATCTTTCGAAAATTGCCAGGCAGGGCGCTGAAAAGGCTAGGGAAAGTGCCGGGAAAACCCTTAAAGATGTCAGGGAAATAATTGGGATCAGGAAGTTTTTTTAATGTAATCTGAGACAAGTTGCTTATTCAGATAATCTCTGAACTCCCTGGTTATTTTGTGCATAATATTATTCATTATACATTTTTCAAAAGGGCATGTCTTATTATCCATCATACATTCAGGAATATAAACTTTACCTTCAATCGATTCATAGATATCAAGAAAGCTAATTTTTTCTGCCGGTTTATTTAATATAAAACCTCCGGCAGGCCCTCTCTGCGATAATATATATCCTTCTTTGGTAAGTCGTTGCATTACTTTTGCAACATGATGCCTTGATGTTCCGGTCATGTCAGCAATCTGTGCCACGCTCAATGGTCCTTCAGAATCTCCTATAAGGATCACTCCGTGTATAGCTATAGATCCTGCTACAGACAATGAAACTAATTTAGACATTGAGGATTCAGGTAATTAAGGTAAATAAATACTCAAATGTAATTATTCCCGAAAAATATTCCAATATTTTATGAAAGCCATTTTTCGCTGATAATTTCTCCGCTTATGGAGACAACAATTTCTTTTATCGGAACATTGGATTTTGCACTTTGTCGTGCAATACTGACCAATTTCAGAAGTCCGCTGCAACATGGTACTTCCATTCTCATTACGGTAATAGTGTTAATTTCAGCTATTTCAATCAATTGTCTGATTTTGTTAATATAAATTTCATGTCCCGTATCCAGTTTAGGACAGGCAACAATGAGTTTTTTATTTTTAAGAAATTGGTTATGAAAATTTCCCATTGAAAAAGCTACACAATCGGCAGCAAAAAGCAGGTCACACTTTTTGAAAAATCCGGCGGCAGGATTAATTAAGTGTAATTGCACCGGCCATTGTGTTAATGCCGACGGCTGATCAACTGTTTTAATCGTATCTGTGCCATTGTCCCTGACAATTTGAATGGATTTGGAGCCGGGGCAACTATTGGAAATTCCGGTGGCAACTGTTTGTGCCTTTCCTGATAATTTAAATTCTTTAGACATCGGTGACAGTGCAAAAACGGATTCAACTATTTCCGCAGGGTTAAAATCCAGGGTTTCTTTATTTTTCCATAAAAAATCAATTCCCTGTTTCAATAAATCAGTTTCATTATGGTCTTTAAGGTGTTTCAGATGTGCAATGACTACATTCTTTCCTTTTTTTACCATTTCCTTTATCACATCTTCTTCATTATATGGTTCTGCCTCACGTATTTCCACTGAAAGAGCGCCTTCAGGACAGTGACCCAGACAGGCACCCAGGCCGTCACATAAAAGATCACTTAATAATACAGCTTTATTATCAATTATTTGAAGGGCACCTTCATGGCAGGCGGGGATACATAATCCGCATCCGTTGCATTTATCTTCATCTATTTTAATTATTTCACGGATCATGGTATATTATTATTTGAAGAATTAATAAAAAATAAGTTTAACAGGTAAATAAGTATTTGAATACGCAAATATAATATTTTAATGTGGAAATTTGAAATTCAGGCCTTATTAATGAGAAAATAATTGTTTGTTTAAAGATCAGTTAACAGACATCTAAACTATTTACCATCATAATTTTTGTACAATTACTCAAGTTTCCAGTCTATTATTTTTATTTTTTTTTCTTCAAGATATTTATTGGTTTTAGAGAAATGTTTACATCCAAAAAATCCGTTAAATGCTGATAGCGGTGATGGATGAGCAGCTTCAAGCACATAATGTTTATTCAGGTCAATTAGTGATTTTTTTGCCCTTGCATAATTACCCCATAACAGAAATACAACATTTTTTTTTCGTTTTGAAATATTTTGTATAACTGCATTTGTAAATTGTTCCCATCCTTTTCCCTGGTGTGATCCTGCCTGATTTGCACGTACGGTTAATGTGGCATTAAGGAGTAAAACTCCCTGTTCAGCCCAGTATCTGAGGTTAGCATGTTCAGGCACAGCAATTCCAAGATCATTTTCTAATTCTTTAAAGATGTTTATGAGTGACGGAGGCGCTTTGATCCCTTCAGGAACGGAGAAGCATAAGCCGTGTGCCTGTCCCGGTCCGTGGTATGGATCCTGGCCCAATATCACTACTTTAACTTCGTTAAAAGGAGTTGTATTGAAAGCATTAAAAATTAGATTACCGGGCGGATAAACTGTAAATTTTTGTTTTTCTTTTATCAGGAAATCTTTAAGGGAAGCAAAATATGGAGAATTGAATTCATCATAAAGAATTTCTTTCCATGAGAAGTGTATATCAGGATCAATTTTTGCCAAAAGGATAAAGTTAGTTTTATTATTGAATATTAATTTAATA
The DNA here is from genome assembly GCA_964563105.1 of uncultured Bacteroidaceae bacterium. Classification (GTDB taxonomy): domain Bacteria; phylum Bacteroidota; class Bacteroidia; order Bacteroidales; genus CAYVTV01. Next base: position 57,256 of record CAZLXM010000002.1, on the reverse strand, counting down.
CAGATATTTTCTTTTATTCTTATCTCTGAATACAAAGTTCATACCCAGTTGCAGGTTAAGGTTACGTAAATTATAAGGCCTGAAAATGGCCGATGGCCCTGTATCTGAAATCAGATATATGTTAAATGGGCCCGGACTGAATGAAAATCCCAGTCCGATATTTTTAAAATAACCATTTGCCAATGTATATGACATAGCTGCATTAAAGATCCGGGAAGGGGAGTAGTTAGCTGAAAAAGTAAATTGTTGCCTCAGATCTCCGGAAAAAATTGCTGTTCCTGATAATATCCCCAGTCCGATTGCCTGATGAGGATACACGGTAAATCCCGCATATATTTTAGTGGGGAGGAATGTTGTGAAATACTTTTCATCTGCAGTGAACCTGAATATTTGTTTAAGTGAATCTCCCAGGCTTTTTAGAATATTTTCTGATTCCAGATCAATTTCCATTCCTCTGAATTCATAACTGGCATTATTTTGCAGGTTATAGACTCCTTTTCTCCATTTTATATTCCCCATATCAATTATACTTGCAGATATCTGCAATTTTTCATTAACCTGGAAGTCAGCACCTAAATCCATTGAAAAGCCCATATTTCCGCCATTAAATAAAGTATTGGACATTTCCCTGAATCTATTTATTTCTTTAAATTCCAGTCTGTCAAAATCTATCATTCCCTCGTCATTATAATTAACATTTAAAAATGGAGCGCACATATCCATTTTAATTTGCGAATGGACCGGCCATACCTCATCTCCGGTACCGAGGGTGACATTAAACAGATTAGTGCTGAAAGCTGCCTGTCCGAATAAAAATTTTGGTCTCCATCCGATTTGCAGATTGTCGGTTAATTGAAATGCGACCCGCATACCAATTTCTGTCCATACTGAAGCATGGACTGCCAAATTATTAAAATCAAAAAACATGATCGAATCATTACCATAAACGGGTAATTTCAGAAGATCATCCGGATAAAATATTTTAGAAAATGCTCTTTGAGACAGATCAAAACTGAAATGAGTCCCTCTTGTTTGAAATCCAATAGATATAAGGCTGGTCCCGACATCGGCGGAGATAGTATTTTTATCTTTAAGCAGGGAAAGAAAGGCATCCGGATCAGCATTTGGATGAAGAAAGGTAATCAGTGAATCAATGCTTTCATCATATTTCAGAACATCCTTAATGGAAAATGCTGAATTTTCAAGTCTAAGATTAAAAGGAGTTAATCCCGGAAATCCGATAAAAAATTTACTATCATTTTTAAAGGCCGGATTAATGAAATAATTCTGTGGTATTTCTTTTAAAAAGAAAAGTGTATTTTGATTTTGTGAATATGCATAATTTAATATAAAGAGCAAATAAATGCTGAAAAATTTCAGTTTGCTTATCTTTACTTTCATAAATCTGCGATCCTTCAATTCCATATTATAAATCTTTTGAGTCAATAGTCAAATCAGCTTTTAATTTTATTTTATAATCTATTGAATATTCAGAAAAGAATTTAATATATCTGTTTTGTTCTGTTTCCGGAGTATTTACTTTTACTGATATTATGGCAAATTTGATGTTTTTAAAATTATTTATCTTATCTCCTGAAAATTCTGTTTTATGTGATATAGATGTTTTAGAAATTAAATTACCGTCAGAATCTGTTTTAGCTGGCTGAAAATGATTATTATCCCCGTTAAATATTGAGTCAATCTGAACATAATTTTCGTCTGTAAGATATACCTGCAGTTCTGATTCAAGAGGTATTCCATTATCAGCGTCAATAGAAATTTTCAAATAGTCAATAAATTTGCCAACACCATCCAAAATTATTTTTTCAAGGTCAAAATCAATAGTATCTTTCAGGATGACATCTGTAGCTTTCACCCATAAAGGCAACTTTATAATAAAATCAATAATCAGTCTGCTATTATCAGTTACAAAATTATTGTGAATTTTGAAATTGTCAGGATTGGTATTTGAGTTTGATTTGAAGGTAAGGAGGTTTACTTCATTATCGATAGCTTCATCCAGATTAGAATTATTTTTATCAAAAATAATTTCTGTTTTCGCAAAACTTCCGGGCTGTGTAGAAGCATGGATCTCAAAGGGATTACCGGATGTGAAATAAATAGGTATTGTGTTTGAATATCTTTCTGAATAACTGGAAAAATCATATAGTTCAACATAAATTGGCAGCCCATAAGAGTTTGAAATATCAAACAATAAGGAAGGGTTAAAAAACCGGATTTTTCCTTTATCTATATTATCTACATCAAATAAGTTTAATCTGAGTTGATTATCCCTTTTCATAAGCTCATGATTTCCCAAATATCCGAATAAAGCAGAGAATTGGATATTCCTCAAAGAAATGGATATACTACATTTTGTATCCGGTTCGATTTCAACATCAGGATTATTAAGACTAAAGTCAAGAATTAAAGGAAGTACTGATATTTCGGGGTCAAAATTATTATCAAGGATAATTTTTGCATTATTAAGATTTATATTAACTGATTGATCAAAATTTCCTGAAGTATTAGAGGCGGGGATATCTGCAGAAAAGGGGATATCATCCTCTGTAAAGATAGTTGGTGCAGAAATTTTAAGTGTTCCGGGGGCTTTGAATGATGATTTAATGTTAATTCTGAGTACAGAGCTTCTTATAAAAATACTATCCGGTCGTTCATCAGCAGAAAAAATAAATGTTTTCTTTGTTTCTTTGTGAAAATTCAGGGTTTCCTGTGTTTGAAAAGATATCCAATTGGAATTGGAAATATTGGGATTAATTGTTTGGATATTAAAATTTTGATCGGGTATATCAAAAAATTCTGATGCTCTGCTGGAAACGATTCTATCTGAATATGTAAAATAAAGTGATTTATCACTATCTTCTTTAATAGCTTGATTTATATCAAATTCCTTAAGAATACTTTTTATTGAAATGGATCCGAAAGCCAGCGGAGCATTTACTTTTGGTTTCAGAAGTATGTCTGTGGATATTTTATTGAAATCATATTTGTCATCCAGGCAGGAGTACATATATAATAAACTTATCATTACAATAAATGCAAATCCTGATTTCAAATATTTCGATTTTAACATATCTTATTGTAAATTATTGTACTACATAATTATATAAAAAATTATCATTATTTCCGACGATAAGGTTAAATCTTCCTTTTAAACCCGGAAAGCTGCTAATACTAAACAGAGTACTTCCTTTAAGCGGAAAGCCGTTATAAATACTTCCGTCATTGTTAAAGAGATAAATTTTTTCTTCCTGATCAACTACAATGCCAATTTTTTTATCATTATTTGAAAATTCGAAAATTATTGGTTTGTAAGTAATTTCGGAACCAAGATTTTCCCTGAATAAAGTTTTTCCGGATACATCAGTTACTATCAGTGTGCTATCTGAAATAAAAATGTACTCATATTTTTTATTATTATTCAGGTCCGACATAATAAAAAAGTGAGAGCTTTTTAATGTTTCTCTTTTTTCAATACTTGTATTACCTGTCAAATATATATTTATTATGTTTCCAAGGGTATCGGTATTAACCAGCTTTGCTTTGGCGGCACCCTGGCTGCTATCAAGCCAGAAAGGATTGTTTACGGATACAGGATATTGTTTTGACAGATTAACACGTATATTTCCCTGGCGGTCATAAATATAAGTTTTATGAATATCTGCAGCTACCAGATAATCTTTTCCTGAAACTTTAAAATGTTGCAGGGGTTTGTGGAGAATGTGATCTGTCGGAACAGGATTCCATCCCGGTACTATTTTTCCTTCACGGTTATACATATAAATACGTCTGTTTTCGCAGGCAACGCAAATTCTTATATTTCCATCAAGATCATAGTCAAATAATGCTATTCCGTTTGTTGCCGGGGAACGTAAAGCCAATGGATAATTATCAAGCGGATTTCCGTTTCTGTCAATAATATATATTTTGTTTTTAGTATTAAACAGATATTGAAGTTTTTTGTTTCGATAATAGTCAATTTGATATATTTCACTCATAATGGGCCCGTCGAGATGGATTTTCCACAAAATTCTTCCTGCATTGCTTAAAAGATATAATTGATTGCTTGCATCCTGAACCAGTATTTCTTTTCCTGAAGTTAAATGATTTATAACAATGGCAGGTTTAATAATCAGCACTGTATCGAGTTTACTCTGCCAAATATTGTTCACCTGTTCGCTTATAATGTCAGAATAGTTTATAAATATTCTGGCATAATACAGATCATCTGAATAGTTGGATTGCAAGGTTAAAGCGTTAAACTTTTTTAATATTTCTGTATTATTATAAAAATCAATAGTTTGTTTTTTTAATTTACCGGAAAACAAGTTGAAGACTTTTAATGGATCAGCATAAAAAAATAAATTTGAGCGTGTAAGGAGATTATCTGTAATATTTTTATACTTTTCAGATTCGCTAAAAGTTTGCCCAAGCATTAACTGATAAACAAAATCAGCAATTTCTCCGGCAGAATTTCCAAAAATCAGGTAATTATCATAAATTGAAAAAAAGTCATTTTTAACTTCTCTGAATATATTTCCAAAAATCATTTGAGGGATCCCGCCAAGCGGGAGCTTATAAATTGGAATTTCGCTTTGTTTATCAATTTCCACATAATTGTAATTTGCCGCAGGGTCTGTTTTGTTAACAGATGCCCATTTTTGCAGGTATTCTTTAAGACGGGCTTCTGTAATACTTCCGCTGTTTACTTCAGCAATAAAAAAGAATGATGGTTTTTTTCTGTTTTCAAGAATTACTAATCCAAATTCATCTTTGATGTTATTTTTGATAAACTCTTGTAAGGATATTGAGTATTTATTTTCGATTTCATTTAATTTAATCTTATCAGGTTTCCAGGATTGATGTTTGGATTGTGAATTAAAATAAGCATTTGGGTCAGTAATATTCATTAAAATGAAACTTGCTGCAGAACCGGGTATTGCTTCAATCAGTCCTGAAGGAGAAGGTTTTTGATTTGCAATAATTCTTAGTCCCGAATTTGTCCTTTCATTTGTTACAATGAACCCATTCAGGGAAAGTCCGTTTTGTTGAATATTAAAGTCAAATCCTGCTGATTCCGCGAACAGGCTTGTATTAAATTCTTCATTTAAAGTTAGTTTATTGATCAGTTTATCAAAAGCATAAAAATTTAGATACAGGTTTGTGTTAAGATTATCTGAAATGACTGCCCGAATCTCAGTATAGAAAGACAGGGGATTTTTATTTTCCTGATTATTTAATATTTTGAGGGCTTCTTCCACTTGTTGCATTGAGAAACTCGAAATGATCAGGCCTTTTTTAAAAGCATAATAAAAAGGTTTGATTGCCAGGCTTTTGTTTAGATGAACTTCATAAATATAATTTCCATCAATTTTTTGTTTTGAGATATTATTAACCCCCTGCATTTTTTGAAGACATGAAAACAGGGAATTACTCTGTCCGCGTGTTGTTTGCCGGCTTATAAGTACAGATGAAAGTGTGTTATCAGAATTTATATTCAAAGAAAAAATTATTTTTCCATGCAATAAAAGTTTTATTTTTTCTTCTTTTTTACTTAAAGACAATAAGCCATTAATCAGAGAATCTGTTATTTGTATTTCAGGTATGATTTTCAACTCGTCCCAAATACCGTCCACTTCCCTAAGCTGATCCATAAGGGCAAAAAAATCAGGAGTTTCAACAAATAATATATTATTATTTGTAATTGCAAGTGAAAGGTCGCTTTTTCCTATATCATAACTTTTAAGCCTGAGATATCCGTACAGGATCACGCTTATCAGTATTACCGGAATCAGATAACTTAAATATTTATTTATTTTTCCCATCTGATGTTTGTAACTGTGGCCTTAATTTTTATAATTTTAATAAGTTTTTCTTTAAAATTCTCCTGATTTAGCAAATATCTTAATTTTTAAATATATTGACAGCATTTTTTTAAATATACTAAATAAAAAGATGTTTGATTTTAATCCGGATTTATAATTATCTATAGCCTCAGACAGTTTTTATTATCTTTGTGGTTAAAATGGCTTAAATTATGGGAGCATTGTTTAGACTTATATTAATTGGAATTTTTATATACATGGTTTTAAAGTTTATTGGCAGACTTTTATTTCCATGGCATTATATTTCGAATACTAAAGCGAATAATTATAAAGATGTGGATTCAGGTAAAAAGCGCAGGAAAGAGGGTGATGTATCAATAGAAAATGTGTACAGGGATAACAATAAAATTATCAATAAGGATGAAGGGGAATACATAGATTATGAGGAGGTTAAAGATTGATGCCTTAATAGGGGTGTTCTTTTAACTTTTTTGCAAGGCTTGTAGCAAAAACGAATTCATTTAATTCAGTGCATGTTGTATGCATTATTTCTTTATTGCCTCCTTCCCATAGCTTTTTTCCGTCATGAAGAAAAACAACTTTCTCACCTATCTCCATAACACTGTTCATATCATGGGTATTTACTATGGTTGTTATATTAAATTCCTTTGTAATATCATATATCAACTGATCAATTACGATACCTGTCTGTGGGTCAAGCCCTGAATTAGGTTCATCACAAAAGAGATATTTCGGATTCAGTGCAATAGCCCTTGCAATAGCCACCCTTTTTTTCATTCCGCCGCTTAATTCAGAAGGATATAATTTATTTACATTGTGCATATTAACTCTGGCAAGGCAAAAGTTCACTCTTTTACGTTTTTCTTTATAGCTTAATTTTGTGAACATATCGAGGGGGAACATAACATTTTGCTCAACAGTGTATGAGTCGAACAATGCGGCTCCCTGAAATAGCATTCCCATTTCTTTACGGATTTCTATTTTTTGTTTAAAAGAAAGGGTATTATATATTCTTTCATCGAACCATATTTCTCCCTGGTCAATATCATTTAAACCTACAATTGATTTGATTAATACAGTTTTTCCGGATCCGCTTTGCCCTATAATAAGATTTGTGGTCCCTTTTTCAAATTGAACGGAAATATCATCCAATACAACTGTATTGCCAAATTTTTTGAATACCTTTTTAACTTCGATCATGATAATAAGAGTTTTGTCAGGATCAAATTGGCCAATAAAACTGCAATACTACTATATACGACAGCTTTCGTACTTGATCTTCCAACTTCAAGTGACCCTCCTTTTGCAAAGTATCCCTGGAATGCAGACAAAGAAACAATAATAAAAGCATAAAATACTGTTTTTGTTACTGCATAAGATACATAGTGTGGATAAAATGAATATTGTATTCCATATATATAATCAGCAGGAGAAACTACATCTGTAAAAATACAAAGCAGGTAACCTCCGAAAATACCAACGAACATGCTTAACAAAGAAAGGATTGGGAAAAAGAATATAGCAGCAATTAATTTTGGCAGTATGAGGAAACTTGCCGAATTTACCCCCATTATTTCAAGCGCATCAATTTGTTCTGTTATTCTCATAGTTCCTATTTCAGATGCTATGCTTGATCCGACTTTTCCTGCCAGGATGAGGGCTACCATTGTTGATGAGAATTCGAGCAGGAGTGAATCCCTTACCGTAACACCTATCAGATATCTGGGGAGGAAGGGATTTTCCAGGTTATAATTTGTTTGAATGGTTATTACTGTACCTACAAAAAAAGATATCAGGACTACAATTCCGAAAGAGTTTATTCCTATATTTTCTATTTCGCGAAGTAATTGTTTATAATATATTTTAAATTTTTCGGGAACAGAAAATACTTTAGCCATAAGGATAAAGTAATTACCCGCTGCTTCAAAAAAATTCATTGTTTAAACTAAGTTTATATTAAATGTAATTGAGAATAAAAAGTCCTTAAAATACAAAATTTAACTCAAATAATAATTATTAAAGTGTTTCATGGGAAATAAATTTAAAAAAATAGGTCTATATTTAAAATTTTGTTTATTAATAATGTGTTTTAATTTTATCATTTAGTGCTTTGTTTTGTTGTTTTAAAATTAAGTTGCCAGCATTATTATTTTAAAACTTTAAAACAATTTGATATATTTTGGGCAATTGTATATTTTTGGGTATTAAATTCTTATATAGGCTGATTATTAACCTGTAATAAAGCAGAGAATGAGAAATAAGTATTGTATTATTATGGCTGGTGGTGTTGGAAGTCGTTTTTGGCCGCTCAGCCGTACCGATAAACCAAAGCAGTTTCTTGATATCCTTGGGGTAGGAGAATCCTTGTTACAATCTACTTATAAAAGATTCAGCAAGCTTATACCGGCTGAAAGGATTTTAGTAGTTACCAATTCTGAGCATGAGAATCATGTAAGAGAGCAGTTACCTGAAATTTTAAATGAAAATATATTATTGGAACCTTTCAGACGAAATACTGCACCTTGTATTGCTTATGCAACATATTCCATTTATAAGAAGGATCCTGATGCTGTTATGGTAGTTGCTCCTTCTGATCATTTAATCATGAGGGAGGGTGAATTTTTGGGTTATGTTAGTGAAGGATTAAATTTTGTTGAGGCCCATGATGTTCTTCTCACAATGGGTATCAAGCCTGATCGTCCTGAAACCGGTTACGGTTATATTCAGTCAAATGGAGGAAAAAGTATAGAATATGGGAAATCAGTATTCAGGAAAGTAAAAACTTTTACAGAGAAACCTAATGAAGAGTTAGCAAAAGTTTTTATTCAGAGTGGTGATTTTTATTGGAATTCGGGAATATTTTTCTGGAATATAAAATCAATTATCAATGCTTTTGAAAGGTTTTTACCTGATGTAGACAAATCTTTTAAGGCCGGAAGTTTATTTTATGGTACTGATGAAGAAAAAGAATTTATAAAGAAGACCTATTCTGTATGTAATAATATTTCCATAGATTATGGTGTTATGGAAAAAGCTGACAATGTTTATGTTTTGATCTCTGATTTTGGCTGGTCTGATTTAGGTACCTGGGGTTCATTATTTGATTTGAAAGAAAAAGATTCAAACAACAATGCGATTGTTGGTGATAGTATTTTTCTATATGATGTAAGTAATTCCCTTATTAATGTTTCAAAAGACAAGCTTGTTGCTTTACAAGGCCTTGATAACTATATTGTAGTTGAAAACAAAAATTATCTTTTAATTTGCCGCAAAAGTGAAGAGCAGCGAATTAAGCAAATAGTCAATGATGTCAAATTAAGTAAAGGGGATAAATATGTCTAGTATTCCCAAAGGTCATGTTCAAATTCAAATATTGACTGTTTAATCCTTTCAGCTTCAAGCAATATATCATCACCAGTCATATAGTCGGGAATAAAACGGTTATCATAAACGTTAGATTCACCAAATATATATGATGAGAATCTTCTTTGAATGAATAAATCATCAAATGATACATTTTGTGCATCATTGAATGCATTGAATGCTTCATGTTTTGCAAAAAGTTCTCTGAATTCGGGGAAATATATCCAGAAAAGGATCTCTGTACTAACTTCGGGTGAAATAGATTGATTTCCCTGGATATCAACGAGAGTTTTTTGATGTACTTTTAAAGGTGCAATTCCAACGATCCTTACCTGCATAGTTGAATGTTGCTGATCGAAATACCATTTTTCCTTTATGAGGAGTTTCAGTACCAGATGATTATTCAGGCGGACTTCCTCATCGGGTGTCCCGGCAAATAAAGTATCAGCACCAAGTGCTTCTACAATTTCCTTTTCACTTATCTGTGTTTCAGTTGAAAAAAGGTTATGTTTATCATCTTTAAATGCATGCAGGTTATATTCTTTGATACCGTGCATAATAAGCCCGAAAAGGCTCATTCTTTGTCCGATAGGAAAAATTGGGAAATATAGGGGTTGATTCATTTTTTCTCTGAGATCAACAATGCGCCAGATATCTCTAGCCCACATAACATCGGCTTCCCTTATTGGAAGATAAGGTATAGGCTTTTTATCAGGTATATGAATTTTTTCATATACATCAATAATTTGTAATGGTTCACCTGGTGCAGCAGTCGGAGTAGGCACGCTTTGTGTTGATTGCGTTACTCCCTGCTGGGCAGTGAGTATTTGTGAAAAAAATAAACCCATTAGAAAAATAAAAACAGCTACTCTTTTCATTATTATATAGTTTAATCTTTTACTTATTTATTATTTATTACTGTGAAATTATTTTTTATAAAATACTTAAAACAATTGAGTTAAGTGTCCTGGTTGCACCATCGGGGCCTATTGCCCGTATATTTTCAAAAGTTACCCTTTGCCCGGTTCTAAGTTGTGATATAATTTCCATTTGCGGACGTGTGAACCTGTCAGTTGAAGATCTTTCAGTTCTTGTAAATCCACCTGATAAAACAGCTGAAACCGTAAATTCAGTAACTGTATAATCTATATCGAAATCAAAGTTTTTTAGTTCGGCCACTACTCCTGGTGCACGTGTAAGGTCAGTAAGACTAATAACTCCCTGTGATTTTCCTGCTACTACTGCAACAGGGTCCGGAAGGTTTTTCACCCTGAATTCACTGGACCCCATGAATCGGCGTACTTTATCTATTGTAGCAAAAACCCTTACTGACACTACTTCTCCTTCGGGCCCGGGCCCCGGGACAACTTCCCATTCTCTTCCGGGGACGGAAGTAATTCTGCCTTTTGTGATTTCAACCTGGATGTTTTCTTTGGGGACACCTGATACAGATACAGAAACAGGATTTTTTACCCCTCTGTAAAACACATTCATTTTTGTAGGTGAGACAACAGTATTTGCTTCGCCTACCTGGTATTCATGTTTGAATTCACGAACAATGGCTGTTCCATCTTCTCCCATAAGCCTGATAACTCCGCTCCAGTGTTTAATTCCGGTTGTTGCAGTACTTCCGGTAAATATTCCTTTTCCATTTACTATGGGTAGTTTTTGTCCTCCAACAAGAATTTCGGGATATCTTGTTGAATCAAAAGCAGCCAGATATACCTGTGCTTTATATTCTTGTCCTTTAAACAGGTAATCGGAATTTGATACTATTACAGGTTCAATAACGTTGAATTTAAAAGATCCTGCATCAATCTGGCTTAATAAATAATTCAGGATTTCTGATTCGGCATTTCGTACATCTGATTGCATTTTTGATAAAATAGTTACCACAGATACGAGGGGCAGATGTTCAAAATACATAGATTCCCAGGGATGTGATACACCTTTTTTATCAGGTGGGGGATCCGATGTGTCAAGGCCATTTTCAATGGAAGAAACTATAGCTGCATAATTATCTTTATCTTCAATAAGAGTTGTAAGATATTCCCTGTAATTATTTATTCTTCCTTTTAAATCAGCTCCCTTTCCTTTTAATATCATTATTTCTCCCGGTACATTATTGTTATCTGTTTTTTCTATCAGATTTGCCAAAACTTCGTTGTCAACAACCGCTTTGGAGCCCGGGCCTTCTGCAGTCAATACAATTTCTTTTTTGCACTCCTGCATAAAATCATAAAGTTCCTGTGACTTTTCTTTTACATCTTTTGCTTTTGTTATCCATTCTTCCACTTTTACGGGATTAAGCTGATAAGCTTCATCAAATCCACCATAAAGGCTTTGGTTTTTTGCAACAAAATTTGTTGTAGTTTTTGTAAGACCATCATCTACAAGGATAAAGGCATCAAGAACATCTTTTGACACATTCAATGCAAGCAAAGCTGTCAGTACCAGGTACATCATCCCGATCATCTTTTGCCTTGGAGTTTCTTTAACATTGGCCATAATGAATAATACTTGTTAAAGGTTACTTTTTAGAGACAACGCTCATTGCAGAGAGCATTGTTCCATAAATATTATTGAGTTCGGAAAGATTATGGCTTAGTTTACCGATTTCTTCCTTATACTTTTGAGTTTCTGCAACAGATACCCTAAGATTATTAATCATATCATCCAGTCCCTGATACAGGCTTGCAGTATTCTTTAAATGTGTTTGGCTGTCATTAACCTGCGTTTCATAAGAAGAATTTAATGCAGCCAGATTTTTATTGAGGTTATTCAGTTGTTCTGAAAATAGTTTGTGTCCCTGTGAAATATTATTAAAATCGGATTTAACGTTATTAGTCATTTCTGAATATGAATTACTTAGTTCAGCGCCGGATTGTACAAATTTTTGTGCTACTTCCTGTCCTGACTTATCAATAATTTCAGCAGATTTTTTATAAGATGAAGTTAATCCTGAAACTGAATCGTTGAGTTCTCCTGTATATTGGGAATATGCGTTTGTAACTGCATATATTGATTCAGAAGCATTCTTCATATTACTAAGATATTCTTTTGTAGCAATAGTTGCTGCTGAAAGGTCGGACAGGTTTCTTGCATTTTCATTAAGTGATTCCAGGCCCATGCTCAGATTCCTGACTGTTTCGGGGCTTATTGATGCCTCTTTAAAAAGTTCATCGAATTTTTGTAAACCAACGCTTCTTCCGGAAAGTTCTTCATTTCGGATATCTTCCAGCTCATCCGGATCAGCCATGCCTGCAAGTTCGGGATAGACGAGTGTCCAGTCAAGTTCTTCATGTGGTGGTTCAAATGCAGAAAAGAAAAATATAATTGCTTCTGTAGAAAGTCCAACTACAATCATGAGACCTGCGAATGGCCAGTGCATAATTTTAAACATTGCGCCAATGATAACAACGGAAGCGCCCAAACCGTACAATTTGGCCATAAAATTTTTCCAGCCGGAACTTTGAACAATATCAATAAGACTCATAACAAAAATTATTTTAAATTAATTAGTTCCCAAATATGAACGGACACAGCGAAAACCGATATATGATTTTGCTGAATCCTGATATTCATAGTCTCTTACGCTATTTTGAAGAAAGTATGCAACATCTTTCCATGATCCGCCACGTATAACTTTTCTTTTCATTACCGGAGGGTCATCCGGTTTAGCATTATATTTATAATCCGGATTCATATTATGCGAAAACATATATGCTGATTCGTCATAGGCATTTGCTGTCCATTCAGCGACATTTCCTGCCATGTCATATAATCCGTATTCATTTGGCGAATATGTTCCTACTCTTTGTGTAATAAGGGCCCCATCATCGATATAGTTACCTCTTAGTGGTTTGAAGTTTGCTACAAAGCATCCAAGCTGATTTCTTGTATATGGCCCTCCCCAGGGATACATGCTAAGTTTAAGATTACCCCTGGCAGCATATTCCCATTCGGCTTCAATTGGAAGCCTGTAATCCTGGACAAAAGGTTTTCCTGATTTATTAAGGGCAGCATTTAAGAGTTGGGTTCTCCATATACTGAATGCATTTGCCTGTTTCCAGGTTACTCCGACAACAGGATAATTATCATAAGAAGGATGCCAGAAATATAAATTGGCATAAGGTTCGTTAAAAGAGTATGTAAAATCTGCAACCCAGCAAAGTGTATCGGGATATACATTAACTTCATCCCGCTGGACGAAAGATTGTCGTCCCTGTACCGGTTCGACAGTACCGTCGGGTTTTACAACTGTACCCTCATATTGTTGGGTTTTAAAGTTATACCGGTTTGATTTATTAGCTGCTTGTTGGTAATCAATCCAATAATATGTATAAATAAGTTTTTCAACTGCCAGTTCCTGTCTGTTATAGAATTGTGCATCTCCCGTATAATAAATTCCAACTCTTTCAATAGCGGCACTAATATCTCCATTTTTATCTTTTTTGGGATCAAGGCTGGCATCCCAGTTAATAATGGGAGATTCCTGGCCATTTTTATTCATAACCAATGGGTTACCCTCTTTGTCTTTCAGGTAATAACCTTCAACCTGGTCATCAACAAGGGCTTGCAGAATTAGCGAATCTCTTACCCAATGGACAAATTGACGATATTCATTATTTATGATTTCTGTTTCATCCATCCAGAATGCATCAATTGAAACTGTTTTTGAAGTGGCATTTTGAGCGAATGTAATATCCTGGTCACTGGGCCCCATAACAAAGCTTCCCTGAGGAATAAATACCATTCCAAAAGGATCAGGTTCTGCATATGATTTACGCCCGGGAACACCAACCAATTCCCCGGCATTATATTTTGTGCAGCTTCCAAATAATATTGCCCACAGCAACATTAAAGAAAATAACTTTTTCATGTGCAAATAATTTTGGTTTTTAAGATCATATGATTCCGATATGTTAAGACAATTTTTTATTAATCTTGTTTAATTTTGAATAACATCCGGGTATCATATTACTAAAATTTTATTTTAAATTGTTATACACTTACTATTTTTCATAAATTCTGCCGGCTTTTATATTTTGCCGATATACATATTACCTGGCAAAAACAAAATGCATCGGATTATACGTTTAATTGTTTAAAGAGGTTGCATCTGCGCCATCCCTCATGTGTAATTTTTTATAAAAATCTTACACTTTTATATTTTTGAGGCGATTTATCCAGACTAAAGTCAAAGCAATATCCTAATGAGAATTCATGTGAGCCGTCACTATATTTACCTATTCTTGATGTAACAAAGTCATATGAATAGGTAATTCTTAATCCATTAAAGATTTCAAGACCAAACATTCCAACAATGGCATCGCCTGCACGATATGAAACGCCCCCCCAAACCTTTTTATTGTATCTTACTGATGTATTTACATATAATTGGTTTGCATTTCCATCTGTTTTAAGAACAAAAGAAGGCAAAACCTCCAATAGCGGATTTATTAATTGCAGGTTATAGCCTGCTGTTGCATAATAATGCCTTACTAAATAAGGGTTTGCATCCTCGTACCTTATACGTGCCTGATTCAAATGGGTTGTGGAAATTCCAAAAAAAAGTTTTTCTGACCGGAAAAAAAGTCCTAAACCCATATCAAATGCGGCTCTCGACTCATTGTTTTTAGGAATATAGGGGTCCCCCTGAACTGATCCAAGCCCTGCCGGAATATTCCATTCCGGTGCAATAGCTTTATTTAATAATCCTACATTTAATCCTGCCCCCAGCTTACCAATTCCAAGATCTATTCTATAGGCATATGATATTGATAATCCAAGGTCGTTATTGAACCCGTAACTATCATTTAGAATTGAAATTCCGGCACCATGGCTGGTCCCAAAAAGATTAAAAGAGCCATTTGCATTGAAAAAGGAAGTTGAAGGAGCTCCTGTAAACCCTACCCATTGTTCACGGTGAACAGCCGTAAGACATATTTTATCAAGACTTCCTGCGGCAGCAGGATTATAAAAATTCAATACATTAGTATTTTGGCTAAATTCAGGATCCTGTTGTGAATAAACACTTCCGGCAATTACATGAAAGGTTAATAATATTCGAATTATTGTTTTCAAGTAAAATTAATTGAACAATTAAAACTAAAGAATCCAGTTATTATTCCATTTGCAATAACCTGTAAAAATAATGAAAAATATTGCGATGTAACAAATTTTATTAACATAATATTGTTAGTAAAGCCCTAATCAAACTTTCATCAACTCAATCTTGTATAAGCCTTCCACCATCTGTCGGGTATTTCCCTGTTACATGCCTGCTGGTAATCATCGTAAGTACAGGATATAAAAATACTTTTTCCCGATTCTGCATTTATAAAAGGCATTTCAATCCACCAACGCTCAGATCTTTTACTTTTATAAAAAATTAGCTCATTTGGCAGGTCAGAAATATTTATGATATATTTTTTATTTCCCGGCTGATCAGGCTGTTCACGCATCTTTAAAGAATAGCCTTCCAGAAAATACCATATTGCCTGGGCAAGCAGGTGTGATGTATGGTCATTAATGTCATTTTCCGGCGCTGTTTCAAAAAAGCCTATTCCCTGTAAATTTGTAGAGGTTCCGGCATATCTGGTCATCTGGCATAATTCATGACCAAAAAATCCATTTGATGAAGGGATTGTTACCCCGGGTGCATCAGAATGTCTTACGCAACTCATATCTATACTAATGAACCCTGCATCCCTGAAATAAGGCTCCACTGCAGTAAGATTGTTTCTTGCAGTTCCAAGCCTCACACAATCATATCCTTTTTTTTCAAGCTGATCAATTATTTTTTGATGTGAAAAATATGTCTGATGTCCTATATTAAAATAATTATATAAGCCTGGATTTTTCTTTTCAAGAATATGGTCAAGATAATTGGCAGAAGATATATCTTTTTCCTTATAACCATAATCAATTCGTGCATCAACAGTTCCAAGGCTGAAACTTTTATTGAGTTTTTCCAAAGCCATATTAATACCAAAAGTCAGATCCTGACTTCCCCCAATGATTAAAGGGATAACACTCTTAGCCCTTAATTCGTTAACAATATCCCTGAGGGCATAATATGTATCTTTAATATTTGATGATGTTTTAAGGTTACCAAGGTCAATAACAGATAATTTCCTGTTTATTGAACTCAGCTGATAGAGCTTTGAGCGGATGATATCAGGCGCCAAAGCAGATCCTTTAATAAAGGCATTCTGATCTTCCGGGACCCCCATAATTGCAATATCAAATTTATGGATATCTTGTATTGGAGTATCAGGAGTGTGAATTTTGATTGCCCTGCTGAAAGTTAATCTTTCCGGCACCATTATTAATATTGGTTTTTCCAGGCTTACCGGATTAAAATAATCGTTCAGGTCCATTAATTGTGGCTTATAAGATTTATTTCTTTTTCTTTTTTGTTTTTTTATTACTCTCTTTAATTATTTTCAGACAATCTTCGAGAGAAAGTTCTTCCGGATTTTCTCCTTTAGGTATGCGATAATTTTTATTATCATAGCTAATATATGGACCATATCTGCCATTAAGAAGTTCAATTTTAGGCTCATGGTCAAAGGATTTGATTAATTTATTTTTTTCAAGTTCCTGTTTAGCTTTGATAATTTCTATGGCACCCTGGAGCGATATAGTCAATGGGTCCTCCGTTTTGGGGATACTATAAAATTTATTTTTGCAGCGCAAATAAGGCCCAAAACGTCCTACTCCGACAACAATTTCGTCATCTTCAAATTTTCCCAGGGCCCTTGGCAGTTTAAAAAGTTCCAATGCCTCTTCAAGAGTAATACTTTCAATACTTTGCCCTTTTAAAATACTCGCAAATTTTGGTTTTTCAGTATCGGATGATTGTCCAATCTGTACAAGAGGCCCATATCTGCCTATTTTTACGGATACTTGTTTACCACTTACCGGATCTGCCCCTAATATTCTTTCTCCCCGTGCTTTTTCACCATGAGCTTCTGTTTCTATTATTTTTGGATGGAAAGTATTATAGAACTGTTCAATCATTTTTGTCCATTCAAGTTTCCCTTCAGCTATCATATCGAATTCTTCCTCAACTGTTGCAGTGAAATTATAATTCATTATCTCAACGAAATATTGCTCAAGAAAATCATTTACAATAATTCCTGTATCTGTTGGGAAAAGTTTTGTTTTTTCGGCACCATATCCTTCCACTTTAACATTTTCCTTTATCAATTTGTTTTCTAAAGTAATGACATTTATATTTCGATTTGATCCTTGTTTATCTTCCCTGATTATATATCCTCTTTGCTGAATGGTTGCTATGATAGGGGCATAGGTTGAGGGACGTCCTATTCCAAGTTCTTCAAGTTTTTTAACAAGGCTTGCCTCTGAATATCTTGGCGGATGAGTTGTATATCTTTCTGTTGCCTCGATTTTCTCAAGCGGAAGAATATCATTTTCTGAAATAGGGGGTAGAAGGCCTTTCGCTTCTTCATCATCTTCATCATCTGAAGATTCCATATATACTTTCAGGAAACCATCGAATTTTATTATTTCACCGGATGCAATAAAGTTATTATCTGAAGAGTTGTTTCCAATTGTAATGGTGGTTTTTTCAGTTAATGCGTCACTCATTTGAGAAGCTGTTGTTCTTTTCCAAATAAGTTCATACAATTTCTTTTCTGCGACGCTACCGGTAACTGAGCTGTATTCCATATATGTGGGCCTGATGGCTTCATGGGCTTCCTGTGCCCTTTTGGCTTTTGTTTTATATTTTCGCAGATATGAATATTCTTTACCGTACAAAGTTTCTATTTGTTTTGCACAAGCTGTAAGTGCCGATTCGGAAAGGTTAACGGAATCAGTCCTCATATAAGTTATTTTACCGCTTTCATATAGCTTTTGTGCAACAGTCATTGTTTGTGCAACTGAAAATCCAAGTTTTCTTGATGCCTCCTGTTGAAGTGTAGAAGTTGTAAAAGGAGCTGCGGGAGACTTTTTTCCGGGTTTTGTAATGATGGTTTCAACAAAAAATTTGCTATCTTTTAATTTGTTAAAAAGTTCCAGGACAGATTTTTTGTCAGGTATCCGTTTATCAAGTTCTGCAGAGAGCTTATATTCTTTTTTATCTTTTCCGGTAATATTAAAAACTGCAATTATTTTATAGGAGGAAGCAGGATTAAATTTATTTATTTCCCTTTCCCGTTCAACAATTAACTTAACAGTTACGGATTGTACCCTTCCGGCAGAGAGTGATGGTTTAATTTTTTTCCAGAGTAAAGGGGAAAGTTCAAAACCAACGAGACGATCAAGTAATCTGCGTGCCTGTTGGGCATTTACAAGATCAATATTTATAGATCTTGGATTTTTTATTGCATTATTTACAGCTTCAAAGGTAATTTCATGAAATGCGATACGTTTCGTTTTAGAGGGTTCAAGTTTCAAAGCCTCAGAAAGGTGCCAGGCTATAGATTCACCCTCACGGTCATCATCAGAAGCAAGCCATACCGTGTTTGCTTTTTCTGAAAGATTTTTAAGTTCATCAACTATTTTTTTCTTGTCAGATAAAACAATATATTGAGGATTAAAATTGTTATTGATTTCAATACCGAGATTTTTTTTTGAAAGATCCCTGATATGACCAAAACTAGATTTAATGATAAATTCTTTACCAAGGAATTTTCCTAAAGTCTTTGCTTTTGCTGGTGATTCAACTATTACAAGATTTCCGGCCATAATATCAATTTCGCATAAGTTGAAAATATAAAATTTGCAAAGTAAAACAAATAGAATACTAAGATCAAAATTTTGATTAAAAAATATTATTAATTTTGGAGTTTTAAGTTTTTAAATCATGTCTTCCAATAGTTCCAGGGAATCATATTATTTGAGAATCTTTTGGGCGATTTTTATTTTCCCTTTTTTCCTGGTGACATTAATATTTTTATTGATGTCAAAAGGATACTTAGGATTTTTGCCCAGTTTTGAAGATTTGGAAAATCCGAGAAATAATCTTGCTTCTGAGATATATTCTGAAGATAATCAATTACTTGGTAAGTTTTATATTGAAAACAGGACTTATGTTGAATATAATGAACTTTCCCCTCATCTTATCAATGCATTGATTGCAACTGAAGATAAACGTTTTGAAAAACATTCGGGAATTGATGCACGAGGCCTTGCAAGAGTTTTATTCAGGACTATTTTGGGAGGTCAGAATACCGGCGGAGGAAGTACTATAACCCAACAATTAGCCAAAAACCTGTTTGAGAGGGATGTAAGGGGCAGGAACAAAGTAGTAAGGCTTTATCATTTATTTATTACTAAATTTAAAGAATGGCATACAGCAGTGCGTCTTGAAAGACACTATACCAAAAGTGAAATTTTGGTAATGTATCTTAATACAGTCCCTTTTGGCAGTGAAACTTTTGGAATAAAATCAGCTTCGAAAGTTTTTTTCAATACAACTCCCGATTCACTGAACCTCGAGCAGTCAGCTGTATTAGTAGGTTGTTTAAAAGCCCCTACCTATTATAGTCCTGTTTTAAATCCTGAGAACTCTTTAAGAAGAAGGAATATAGTTCTCAGTCAAATGCGTAAGTATGATTTTATAACTCGTTCAGAATTAGATTCAATATCTCAAATACCAATTGAACTTAATTATAATGTCCAGAGTCATAATGTTGGGCTTGCCCAGCATTTCAGAACATTCCTGAGCAGAACAATGCGTGCATCCAAACCGGTACGTTCAGATTATTTTTCAAATGAACAATATGAAGCAGACTCAATTAAATGGGAAACAAACCCTTTGTATGGCTGGACGAACAAAAATTTCAAGGCAGACGGGACCCCCTATAATTTATTCCGTGATGGTATAAAGATTTATACAACAATTAATTCTAAGATGCAGGCTTATGCTGAGGAAGCTGTTAATGAACATCTTGGAAAAAAACTGCAGAAGGAGTTTTTTGCTGATAAAAAATATAACAAAAGGCCTCCTTTTTCAAATGATTTAACGAATGAGGATGTAAACAGAATAATGAACCAGGCTATGCTTAGAACTGATTATTACAGGATTTTGAGGGCAAGTGGCCTGGACAGGGATTCAATAGTAAAAATTTTCAGGGCCCCTGTAAATATGAAAGTTTTTTCATGGGATGGTGAAATTGATACTGTAATGAGCCCTATGGATTCTTTACGATATTACAAATTTTTTCTTCGTGCCGGTTTTATGGCAATGGATCCTTCAAGTGGCCAGGTTAAAGCCTATGTTGGCGGACATAATCAAAAATATTTTATGTATGATCATGTAACTCAGGGAAAGCGCCAGGCAGGCTCAACAATAAAGCCTTTTCTTTATACTCTTGCAATGCAGGAAGGCTATACACCATGCTATCTTGTACCAAATGTGCCAGTTACTTTTCAGGATAATGATTCTACCTGGACCCCCAGAAATTCTGGAAGATTTGATATGGAAGGGAAAATGGTTACATTAAAATGGGGGCTTGCCAATTCTGCCAATCAGATTTCTGCCTGGTTAATAAAAAGATTTAATCCCCAGGCTGTAATTGACATTATACGAAAAATGGGGGTTAAAAGCCATATTGATGCTGTTCCTTCTGTAATTTTTGGAACTTCAGACCTTAGCCTCGAAGAAATGGTTGGCGCTTTTAATACTTTTTCAAATAAAGGGGTTTATATCGAGCCAATGTATATCCTTAAAATTGAAGATAAAAATGGTAATCTGATTTCTACTTTCCATCCCCAACAGGTTGAAGCAATAAGTGAAAATACGGCTTATCTTATGATCCAGCTATTGAGGGGTGTTGTAGATCAGGGGACAGCCGGCAGATTGCGTTTTTATTTTAACTTTAAAGGAGAATTGGGAGGTAAAACAGGTACAACCCAGAATCATTCAGATGGGTGGTTTATAGGTAATGCCCCAAAAATAACCGCGGGAGCATGGGTCGGTGCTGAAGACCGGTCTGTAAATTTTCATTATCTTGCCCAGGGATCCGGTTCTTATATGGCCCTGCCTATTTACGGGTATTTTATGCAAAAAGTATATGCTGATCCCTCTCTGGGTATAAGCGAGGAGGATACTTTTGAAGCTCCGGTTCATTTTAATATTAACCTGAATTGCCCGGAGGTTGAAATCAGGAAAGAAGGCAGTTATTATGAAGAAGGAGAAGATGAGCTTTAAAAAGTCATAAAATAATTAGTTGAATTGAGATCTTATATTTCTGTTAAGTCCGGGAATTGATTTGATTAAAGATTTAGTATATTCAGAAACAGGATTTTTATAAATTTTTGATGATTCGCCGCTTTCAGCTATTTTTCCGTTTTGCATTACAATTACACGATCAGACATATATTTTACCACGGCAAGATCATGGGAAATGAATATATATGTCAATCCAAGTTCCTCTTTAAGGTCATTCAAAAGATTCAGTATTTGTGCCTGAACTGAAACATCAAGCGCTGATACAGCTTCATCCAGAATGATAAGTTCGGGTTCAAGGGCCAGACACCGTGCAATTCCAATTCGTTGCCTTTGGCCGCCCGAGAATTGATGCGGATATTTATTTATACTGTCGGGGCTGAGTCCTACTTTTTCAAATAACTGACTGCATCTTTCTTTTCTTTCTTTTGGACTTAATTGTTTAAGGTGAACTTTCATGGCTTCGATGATCGTTGCACCGGCACTTTGTAGAGGATTGAGTGAAGAATAGGGATCCTGAAAAACTACCTGTACTTTTTTTCTGAAATCTTGTAGTTGTTTCCCTTTTAAATCACTAATATCGTGGTTTTTATAGATCACTTTACCATTAGTTTCCGGCAATAACCTTAATATAGCTTTACCCAAACTTGTTTTCCCGCATCCTGATTCTCCGACAATACCTATAGTTTCTCCTTCATATACTTTAAGTTCAATATTATCAACAGCAGTAAACCTGGTTTTTTGCCGGGAGAATAATTTTCCTGGTTTGGAAAAGTTTACCGACAGATTATTCAGGCTAAGAAGTTCCTTTTGATTTTTAGCTTTTGGAATCCTTATTTCTTTAATATCATTTATTTTTATACCTGCTTCAAAGTCCTGAACAGTCAGTAAACGTACAGGCTTAGTATCCAATGAAGGCTGGCAGGCAATAAGGCCTTTGGTATAAGGGTTTTCAGGGAAATGAAATATTTTATGTGATTCTCCTGCTTCCATTACTTTACCATTCCTCATAATCACAATTTGATGAGCAAATGACTGTAACAGATGGAGATTGTGAGTAATAAAAATAATGCTAAGCTTATAATTGTCAATAATTTCATGAAAAAGATCAAGAATTTTCTTTTGTACCGTAACATCCAGGGCAGTGGTTGGTTCGTCTGCAATTAAAAGCAAAGGATTTGAGATCAATGCCATTGCTATCATTACCCTTTGACGCTGCCCCCCGGATAACTGATGAGGATATGAATTATATATGTTTTCGGGATTAGGAAGTTTTACTTCATCGAACATATATTTTACTTTTTCACGTGCTATTTTTGAAGAGACTTTTTCATGGGCTATTAGTGCTTCTTTTACCTGAAATCCGCATTTCAGTGAAGGATTTAGTGAGCTCATGGGTTCCTGAAATATCATGGAAATTTTTTTCCCCCTTATATTGCGGATTTTATTCTTGTTGAGTGTAGTTAGATCAAGAGATTCATTTTCCTCATTTAGAAATATATTCCCTGAAATAAATTTTATTCCCGGGGGATATAATCTTACAAGCGACAAAGCTGTCATTGATTTACCTGAACCAGACTCACCTGCAACTCCGGTTACTTTGTTTCGGGGTACTTCAAATGAAACATTGTCGAGGATAAGTTGCTGCATATTATTTTTTAAAAATGCAAGCTTCAGATTTTTTATTTCGAGGATGTTTTTCTGCATTAAGTTGGCTTAGATTATACGTCTGTCTCGATTTTAAGAAATCATCATGATACTTAATTTCTATAATTTTCTTCAAAACAATAGTTTCGGGAGTTGTTGTATTTTTGAAATAAAATTAATATTCATTTGATATTTCTGAGAATGAAGTCCTTTTTTATTGTAAGAAGAGATGATCATCTGTTCAAATCCCAGTTTTGCTGCTTCAGCAATTCTTTGCTCAATTCTGTTTACAGGCCTTACTTCTCCGGACAAACTAATTTCTCCTGCCAGGCATATTTTGTTTCCAACAGCTTTGTCAATGGCAGAAGAAAGGATTGCTGCAATTACTGCCAGGTCTACAGCAGGGTCGTCTACTCTTAATCCTCCGGCTATATTCAGAAAAACATCTTTAGTAATAAGCCTGAAATTTGCTTTTTTTTCCAGCACTGCAAGTAACATACCCAGGCGGCGTAAATCGAATCCGGTTCCTGATCTTTGCGGGGAAGAATATGCTGCATTGCTTACAAGTGCCTGCACTTCAACAAGCAGGGGACGTACTCCTTCCATTGTCGATGCAACTGCTACCCCGCTGAGATTTTCAGGATTTTGTGAGATAAGGATCTCTGAAGGGTTAGGAATTTCTTTTAGGCCTGTTCCCAGCATTTCATATACTCCAATTTCGGAAGTTGAACCAAAACGGTTTTTAACAGCTCTGAGGATACGATACATATAATTACTGTCCCCTTCAAATTGCAGAACGGTATCTACAATATGTTCAAGTACTTTTGGCCCGGCAATGGCCCCGTCTTTTGTTATGTGTCCGATAAGTATAACGGGAGTATGAGTTTCTTTTGCAAATTTCAACCAGAAAGAAGCGCATTCCCGAACTTGTGAAACACTTCCGGGTGATGATTCTATCCTGTCTGTATACATGGTCTGTATAGAATCCAGTATGATCATGTCCGGTTTAATCTGATTTGCAACTGCCATAACTGTTTCAAGGTTTGTTTCGGTGAAAATCATACATTCATTTGAAGCAGTTTCACCAAGGCGCCCGGCCCTTAATTTTATTTGCTGTGCGCTTTCCTCGCCTGAAACATAAAGAATTTTTAAATTAGTAAGTTGAAGTGCTATTTGAAGGGCAAGGGTAGATTTCCCGATACCGGGTTCACCACCTATTAGTATTAATGAACCGGGTACAAGCCCGCCCCCCAGGACTCTGTTAAATTCATTATTTTTAGTATCTATCCGCAGATTTTGTTGAATGCTGATATTTTTTAATTTTTCGGGCCCCGATGATATGCTGCCTGAAAAGGATGGCCTTAAAGTTGCTTGTTTAGATATAACTTCCTCGGCGTAAGTATTCCATTCGCCGCAGGAAGGACAGCGCCCGATCCATTTTGCAGCTTCAGCCCCGCAATTTTGGCAGATATAAGTGGATTTTGATTTGGCCATTAATAATTGTTAATAATAAGTTCTTTCAGAACTTTTATTTTGAACCTTTTTCTATTTTTTTAATTATAGCTGTACTGGAAAATCCCTGTACAAAGTCAATTGTAACAACTTTTCCATTGTTTGCCGTAACAATATCATAACCAACAATATCTTCAGGCTTATAATCACTTCCTTTTATCAGCACTTCAGGTTGTACCAGTTTAATTAATTCATATGGAGTATCTTCATTAAATATACAAACATAATCGGTAAACTGAAATGAAGCCAGGATAAGGGCCCTGGAAAACTGATCCTGCAGAGGCCTGCTTTCTCCTTTAAGTCTTTTCACAGAATCATCTGAGTTAAGACCAATAAAAAGAATGTCGCCTGATTGAGATGCTTTTTTTAAGTATTCCACATGGCCTCTGTGGATTATGTCAAAACAACCATTGGTAAAAACAACTTTTCGTTTTTGCTTTTCCCATTCCTTTTTTAAAGAAGGGATCATTTCCCGGGATATAATTTTTTGAACCGGATCGGGATTTATTTTCACAATAATTGAAGTTTAGTTGTTAATAATTGTTTATTTATGTTAATTATCATGCAGATTTCAAATCATTTATCTGTTTGAATTTGTTTTTGCGGAGAAAGTCTTTTTCATAAAATAACATAATAAAAGAGAATGATCCAAGAAGAATAACCAGTAAAGATTGTGAGCTATGTGAGATTGTTGCAAATGCCAATCCTTGTTCCAGTGTGATAAAGGGATAAACAGCAAAAAGCCCGCGTGATACTATCCAGTGAAAAGCCCCTATCCCTGATTGAACCGGAACTGACATACCAAGTGCCCCAATTACAAGGATAAATAACCCGTCAATTATTTTAAGGCCGGAAGTATAAGGCAGGGAGAAAACCACAACCCATGTCATCATAAGATATAAGGACCATATAATTATCGTATGAAGAATGAATTCTTTTTTTCTTTTCATCCTGTATATTGATTTAATTCCTTCCAGAATTCCCTTTATAATATTTTTAAATTTATTAAAAACTTTAAATTTTCGTAATATTTCACGATAATAAGTGTAGTAGAGAAGGAATAAGCCAATTAAAAATAACAGGACAACCATCCATATTATCCAGTGGAACCCAAGAGTGGAAGTAACTTTTTCTTTAATTGGAATAAAAATATTGTTTTTAATAAAATTGCCAAATATTTCAAATTTTATAATCAGCAGGAAAATCAGCAGGATAAAAAGTGAGAGCAGGTCAATTATTCTTTCCAGGATTACTGTGCCGAGGAGTTTATCCACTGGTATCTTTTCCTTTTTACCCAGAGATGCACAACGGGTGATTTCTCCGATCCTGGGTAAGGCAAAATTTGCCAGATATCCTGTCATCATGGCATAAAAAGTATTTAGGAAATGTGGTTTATGCCCCATTGGTTCAATAATCAAATTCCAGCGGTATGCCCTGCTTAACTGTGCAAGTAATGCCAAAAACAGGGAAAGTAATATCCAGGAATATTTTGCTGTTTTCAGGTCATTCCAGATACTTTGAAGGTTAATTCCCTTAAATGCCAAATATAATAATATCCCTCCGATTGAAAGGAATACAAAAAACTTCAGTGTTTTAAGGAAGGTTTCTTTCAAGGCCTGAGATCTAAACCAGTTTATTTGTATAGGTGTCGGGGCAAATAATGGAGGGTTTGAATTTTTTTGCTTCTTCAAAATCCATGGATGCGTATGACATAATAATAATGATATCCCCAACTGAAACTTTTCTTGCTGCAGGTCCATTCAGACAAATTTCGCCGCTGCCTCTTTTACCTGTAATAATATAAGTTTCAAAGCGTTCTCCATTATTTATGTTAACTACCTGTACTTTTTCACCGGCAATAAGGTTTGCAGCATCCATAAGATCCTCATCAATTGTGATACTGCCCGTGTAATTCAGATCTGCACCTGTGACACTAACCCTGTGAATTTTTGATTTAATAATTTCAATGTTCATAATACTGCAAAGTTAGTTATAAATTCACATTATCAATAAGTCTTATATTCCCAATTTTTACAGCCACACATCCTGTTTTAGAGCAGGGGTCATTCCAGGAATTAGCCGGAATAAGGGTTTCTGTATTAACAATCTCAAAATATTCAAGTTTAAAAAAATGATCATTTTCAATAGTTTCAATAACCCAGCTTTTAAGTTCCGGTAAAGAAAGGATGTTTTTTTTCTCTCCGGCTGCAAATAATGTTTTTGCAATTAAAGGTGCATGTGCCCTTTCTTCGTGTGTAAGTAAACGGTTTCGTGAACTCATTGCCAGTCCGTCCGGCTCACGTATTATCGGGCAGGCAATTATTTCAACCGGGTAATTAAGCATTGTAACCAGTTTTTTAATAATTGCCAATTGTTGGAAATCTTTTTGGCCAAAAAAAGCCTTATGAGGTTTTACAAGGTCGAATAAGCGACTTACTACCTGGGCTACTCCGTTAAAATGTCCCGGCCTGTATTTGCCTTCCATAATATTTTCGAGATAACCAAAATTGAATATCCGGGTGTCTTTTTCGGGATAAATATCCTCTTCTTCAGGTAAAAAAACAGCATCAGTATCCAATGGACCAAGTAAGGATATATCTTCTTCCTTTGTTCTGGGATAATTTTTCAGGTCGAGGGGATCATTGAACTGAGTCGGGTTTATAAAAATACTTACAACTACAATATCAGATTCTTCTTTAGCTTTTTTAACAAGGGAAAGATGCCCGGGATGGAGAGCCCCCATGGTGGGCACAAAACCGATAATTAATTTTTCGTCTAATTGGCTGCGATAATTCAATAAACTGTCTGAAGAGTATATTAGTTCCATATTTTTTGAATATTATGCAAAAGTAGAATATTTTGATAAACTGTTTCAGCCCTTTATAAAAAAAGCCTGTCGGGAGATAAAGTTTAGTGATCTTCCTTATCTTTGCAAAACTTTAATTTTTAGCTGAAAAATAATGAAATCTTACAAGCGGTTTACAGTTACTGCAGCCCTTCCTTATGCAAATGGCCCGATTCATCTGGGCCATCTTGCAGGTGTATATGTTCCTGCAGATATTTATGTTCGTTACCTTAGATTAAAGGGTGAAGATGTAATATTTGTGTGTGGATCTGACGAACATGGGATCCCAATTACAATTAAAGCACGTAATGAAGGGGTCACCCCGCGTGAAATTGTTGATCGCTTTCATGAAATGAATAAAGAGTCATTCAGAAAATTCGGTACTTCTTTTGATATTTATTCCAGGACTACCTCAGCAGTTCATTATGATACTTCTTCAGAGTTTTTCAAAAAGCTTTATGATAAAGGAGAATTTACAGAAGCCAATGTTGAACAGTATTATGATACAGAAACTCATCAATTTCTTGCTGATCGTTATATTACAGGGACTTGTCCTTATTGTGGATACGAAAATGCTTATGGGGATCAGTGTGAAAAATGCGGCAATTCATTGAATGCTGTTGATCTTATTAATCCAAAATCGGCATTGTCGGGTTCAAAACCGGTACTCAGGGAAACGAAACACTGGTTTTTACCTTTGGATAAACATGAAGCTTTTTTAAAGAAATGGATACTTGAGGATAACAAACATTGGAAACCAAATGTATATGGCCAATGTAAATCATGGTTAGATAACGGTTTACAACCAAGGGCTGTAAGCAGGGATTTGGATTGGGGTATTCCTGTTCCGCTTCCTGATGCAGAAGGCAAGGTATTATATGTTTGGTTTGATGCGCCTATTGGTTATATTTCAGCAACAAAAGAACTTACGCGGGATTGGGAAAAATACTGGAAAAGTGAAGATACAAGATTAATTCATTTTATCGGAAAAGATAATATAGTATTTCATTGTATTATTTTTCCTGCAATGCTTAAAGCAGAAGGAAGCTATATTTTACCTGAAAATGTTCCGGCTAATGAATTTTTAAATCTTGAAGGGGATAAGCTTTCCACTTCCAGAAACTGGGCGGTATGGCTACATGAGTATCTTGAGGGGTTTCCGGGTAAACAGGATGTTTTAAAATATGTTCTTTGTTCAAATTCTCCCGAAACTAAGGACAATGATTTTACATGGAAGGAATTTCAGGCAAGGAATAACAACGAATTAGTTGCAATATTTGGAAACTTTGTGAACAGATCATTTGTTCTTACGCATAAATACTATGATGGAAAGGTCCCGGAGCCTGGTGAATTTGATGAGTATGACAAACAGGTATTGGAAGAGTTTGGAATCAGAAAATTAAGGGTTGAGAATTATCTTGAAAATTTCAGGTTCAGGGATGCAATCAGGGAAGCAATGAATCTTGCAAGGACGGGAAATAAATACCTTGCTGATAAAGAACCTTGGAAATTGATTAAAACTCAGGCTGATCGTGTAGCATCAATTATGTATGTTTCAATGCAGCTTACTGCGAACCTTGCGATACTGTTTGATCCTTTTCTTCCGGATGCGTCGTCAAAATTAAGATCCCTCCTAAATATTGAGCATCTGTCATGGAATGTTTGCGGAAAGAAAAATATTTTAGCATCGGGACATTCTATAAAAAAACCAGAACTTCTATTTGAAAAAATTGAAGATGAAACTATTGATAAACAAATTCAGAAATTAAGAAAAGGTGTGAAAGATTCTGATGACAGGACTCATATTCAGGATTATACTCCCGCAAAAGAAGTTATTACTTTTGATGAATTTAGCCGGATGGATATCCGCGTGGCGACAATTATTGCTGCTGAAAGAGTCCCCAAAACAGATAAATTATTAAAGATCACAGTAGATACCGGTCTTGATATCAGGACGGTTGTATCAGGAATTGCGAATTATTTTGACCCTGAAAAGTTAAAAGGTCAGCGTGTATGTATTCTTATAAATCTTGAATCAAGAGTGATAAAAGGTATTGAATCCAGGGGGATGATCCTTCTGGCAGAAAACCAGAATGGAAACCTTTATTTTATTGAACCCGCTGCGGGTGCATTGAATGGTTCAGAAGTTAAATAGATCCTTTAAGTCCGAGGACCCAGGCAGATTTATAAGCAGTATTTTCCTTGAAAACTTCAAGTTGTTGTAAAGCCTCTTCTTTATCCTTAAAAGAGGAAGCGCTTACTCTGTAAAAGCCATCGCCACGATTTATAATAAGGCTTGGATAACCTAAGAGGCTAAGTTCTTTCTGCAGGTCATCTGCATTTTCCATAAGTGAAAAACTGCCTGCAATTATATGATATTCTGAGTAGGAAGGTAAAACAGGAATTTCCTCTTCCAGCCGCAAAGCATTTTCAAGTCTGGTAAGTGAGTCGATGGCTGATTCCGTTGGTTTGTTATTTCTTTCCTGATCCTTTGAAATTAATGAAGTTCCGGAAGATTTAAAAGATTTATTTAAAAAGGCAAAATTCAGACTATCAAATAAATCAGTAGTTAATGCTACTACTATAATTGAAATAAAAATTATGACAACAGAAGCAGTCAAAATCCGTATAAATTTACGATTAGTCTTTTTTTCTTCAACCAGGTCATATTCAGGGGGGAATGACTCATATATCAGTGTTTGATTTTCTATCAGTGTTTGCTTTTCTTCATCTTCACTGGCAATTTGATTTACAGTTGAAACATTATTTTTTAATTCTATTTTAGTTTCCTGATGTTCAGTTTCAGCATGTTGCTTTTGATCATCCGGTCCACTGCTTTTCTTCCCATCTAATTGGTCATCCAATAGATCCAGTTCAAAAGGGTCAAATCCGCCGACTTCAAAATCAAGTTTTAATTTTTCATCTGTAAAAAATATGTATTTATTTTCTTTATCCCGCTGAAGTATGCCCAATCCTTTGATACTTACGACTTTATTTTTTTCAAGTATATTTTGAATTTTTTTACTGAAATCCAAAACATATTTTTCTGCTTCTTCATAGGCTATTTCCTCAGCTGCGGCAATTTTTAATGTCAGTGTCATATCATCTACCGGGATGTTTGGATTGAAAACGACGAATGACTTTGGCGGAGAAATTTCTCTTCCTTTTATACTTGCTGGTTCCCTAAGGATTTCAAATGTACCAAGACCGGGTACAGTGAGTTTGTCATGAAAAAGCAATAAATCACGTATGTATTCTGATACTTTCAATTTAAATTATTTTGGCAAAATTAAACAAATATCTATGACAATCTTGCACTTTTAGTCAAAAATAGCGCATAATATATATATATTTGCGTATGTTTTGCTATTTTAAGTTATATAAAAAACAATAAGATAATTAAAATTCTTTGTAGTGAAAGATATCAGGATGCTTGATTTAAATGGTCAGCATGAAAAAATCAGTGATGAGATTAATGCGGCTATACATGAGGTGGCAGAAAGCGGTGCTTTTATCCGTGGAGAGCAGGTTATTAAATTTCAATCCGCATTATCTGAATACTTAAATGTTCAATATGTAATACCTTGTGGTAATGGGACAGATGCCCTTCAGGCTTCTCTTATGGCACTGGATTTGGAGGAAGGCGATGAAATAATTACTTCTTCTTTTACTTTTATCAGTACAATTGAAGTTATTCGCTTGCTCAGATTAAAACCTGTTTTATGCGATGTTGATCCGGATACTTTTAATATTGATACGCTAAAGTTAAAGAAACTTATAACGTCAAAGACGCGTGCAATATTACCGGTTCATCTTTTTGGACAATGTGCTGATATGATTGAAATAAACAGTCTGGCAAGTTTACATGGTTTGTATGTAATTGAAGATGCTGCCCAGGCATTAGGGACACATTTTATTTTTCCGGATGGGAAAAAGAAAAAAGCCGGAACTCTGAGTATCATTGGCTGTACCTCCTTTTTTCCTTCGAAAAATCTGGGTGCATGGGGTGATGGAGGGGCAATATTCACAGATGATAAAGATCATGCTGAAAAGATTCGGGCTATTGTGAATCATGGTATGTTAAAAAGATACTATTATGAATATATTGGCATGAATTCACGCCTGGATACTTTACAGGCAGCTATCCTTATTGTTAAACTTAAATATTTGGATGATTATATTCGCGCCAGGAAAAAAGCTGCAGAATTTTATGATACTTATTTGAAGGGGCATCCTCTAATTCAGATACCGGAAAGGAGCCCATGGACAGATCACAGTTTTCATCAATACACCATTAAGGTCGGAGGAGGTAAGAGGGATGAATTGAAAAATTATCTTCAATCCAGGAATATCCCTTCCATGATTTATTATCCGGCTCCTATTCATCTTCAGAAAGCATATATAGATTTGGGCTATTCTGAAGGGGCCCTTCCCGTTACTGAAAATTTATGCCGTTGTGTTTTGTCTTTACCTGTCCACACTGAGCTTAATGAAGCTCAATTACAATATATATGTAACACAATTATTGATTTTTCGTATTAGCAGTCATGCACAAACCACTATTTTTTGCTCATGATACAGCAGTAATTGATCCTGGCTGCACAATTGGAAATGGCACAAAGATCTGGCATTTTTCTCATATCATGACGGACTGTATTATTGGTGAAAATTGTAATATTGGTCAGAATGTTGTTATTTCTCCCCGTGTTATTTTAGGGAACAATGTAAAAGTGCAGAATAATGTCTCGGTTTATACCGGAGTTATTTGTGAGGATGATGTTTTTCTTGGCCCTTCAATGGTATTTACTAACATTATTAATCCGCGAAGTTTTATTAACCGGCGGGATAAATACGTGGAAACTCTTGTAAAAAGGGGAGCTACAATAGGGGCTAATGCAACTATTATTTGTGGTAATATTATTGGCAGATATGCCTTTATTGGTGCGGGGGCTGTTATTACGAAAAATGTTCCTGATTATGCTTTAGTTGTAGGTAATCCGGGGCGCCAGACCGGATGGATGAGTGAATATGGGCACAGGCTTAAATTTAATTCCGATGGTATTGCTGTATGCGTCGAAGGAGGTGACCGTTATCAGCTAAAAAACAATCAGGTTATAAAATTAGCGTAATTACAAGATGGAAAAAGCAGAAAAGAAGGTTAATAATTTTGCGGTTATTGGTGTTGCCGGATATATTGCAGGCAGACATCTTAAGGCTATTAAGGATACAGGGAACACGATGGTGGCAGCCCTTGATCGTTTTGACAGCGTTGGAATAATTGATAATTTTTTCCCGGAATCGGATTTTTTTGTTGAATTTGAAAGATTTGACCGTCATATAGATAAGTTACGCCGCCAGGGAAATAAAATTGATTATGTAAGTATTTGTTCACCAAATTATCTACATGATTCGCACATACGTTTTTCTTTACGAAATGATGCAGATGCTATATGTGAAAAACCTATGGTTTTAAATCCCGGAAATATTGACGGATTAGTTCAGTTTGAAAAAGAAACAGGCAGGAAGGTTTACAATATTCTTCAATTACGTTATCATCCGGCTATAATAAATTTAAAGGATAAAGTTAATAAGGCAGCTAAAGACAAAATTTTTGATATTGATCTGGCTTATATAACAAGCAGAGGGAATTGGTATCATTTTTCATGGAAAGGTGATATTCAGAAATCGGGAGGCATTGCAACAAATATCGGTGTTCATTTTTTTGACATGCTTACATGGATATTTGGGGCACCTCTAAAGAATATTGTTCAGGTTCAGTTAGCTGATAAGGCTGCAGGATATCTGGAACTGGAAAGGGCCAGGGTACGCTGGTTTTTAAGTGTTGATTATAATGATTTGGATAGCGGTATTAAAGAAAGTGGAAAAAGAACTTACAGATCAATCAGGTTAAACGGGGAGGAAATTGAATTTTCAGACGGATTTGCTGAACTGCATACGAAAATATATGAGGAAATTTTAAAAGGAAATGGTTTTGGAATTGAGGAATCAAGAAAATCCATAGAAGTTGTTCATAAGATCAGATATGCAAAACCAGTCGGGAAAAAAGGAGATTATCACCCATATTTGCTTAATTTAAAACTTTAATTATGTATACGGAACTTTTTGAGAAAAAATACAAGTTAGCGGTAATTGGTTTAGGCTATGTAGGTTTACCCATAGCCCTTGAATTTGCAGGTAAAATTTCTGTTATTGGATTTGATATCCATAAAGGCCGTGTTGAATTAATGAAGAAAAATATAGATCCAAGTAACGAGCTTGATTCAACCGCGTTTTTAAATAAAGATATTTATTTTACCAGCGATCCTTCGGATCTCGAAGAAGCACGTTTTTATATAATTGCTGTTCCAACACCTATTGATTTACATAAAAATCCGGATCTCCGTCCTTTGTTAGCAGCTACCGAAACTGTTTCAAAAGTTTTAAAAAAGGGAGATTATGTTGTATATGAATCTACTGTTTATCCGGGCTGTACTGAACAAGACTGTGTCCCTGTACTTGAAAGAGGATCGGGGTTAAAATATATTCATGATTTCAAGGCAGGTTTTTCCCCTGAAAGGATAAATCCGGGTGATAAACATCGTACACTGACAAAGATTGTAAAAGTAACTTCAGGCTGTGATACTGAATCTTCTGAAGAGATTACCAGAGTGTATGAAATGATCATTGAAGCCGGTGTTTATCAGGCATCTTCCATAAAAGTCGCTGAGGCTGCAAAAATTATTGAAAATACTCAGCGGGATATTAATATTGCTTTTATGAATGAACTTTCAATGATCTTTAACAAGATGGATATTAACACTTATGAAGTCCTTGAAGCAGCCGGGACAAAATGGAATTTTCTTAAATTTTATCCGGGTCTGGTAGGCGGTCATTGTATTGGTGTTGATCCTTATTATCTGACTTTTCGTGCAAAATCGCTGGGGCATCATGCCCGCATCATAAATGCCGGAAGAGGAATAAACGATGAAATGGGTGCATATATAGCGAAAATGCTGGTTCAAAAAATGTTTCAAAACGGGAAAGTTATTAATAAGTCCCGTGTACTTATTATGGGTGTTACTTTTAAAGAAAATGTTAGTGATATAAGAAATTCAAAAGTAATTGATGTAATTAATGAATTTAAAAAATTTGGTTTGAACGTGGATGCTGTTGACCCTTATGCTTCTCCTTCAGAAGTAAAAGAAGAATATGGATTTGAACTTTCTGAAGCAGTTAATCCTCCTTATGATGCTGTTATTGTTGCTGTTGCCCATAATGATTATCTAAATCTGGATGAAGAGTATTTTAAAAGTCTTTCAGTACAGGATGCAATATTTGCTGATATAAAAGGTATTTATCGGGAAAAAATTAAAGAACTGAATTATTGGAGTTTATAATTTTAACTATTTATAAATATGATACTGCTTACTGGTGGAACAGGTTATATTGGATCTCATACTGTGGTTGAATTAATGGAGTCCGGATATGAAGTAATTATTGCCGACAATTTATCGAATTCAAATATAGGTGTATTGGACGGGATTAAAGATATTGTTGGCAGAAAGCCTCATTTTGAACAAGTGGATCTCGCCGAAAAATATCCAACAGAAAAATTATTTGATAAATATCCGAAAATTGATTCTATTATTCATTTTGCTGCATTAAAAGCAGTTGGGGAATCGGTTCGTTTACCTTTAAAATATTATCATAATAATCTCAATTCATTGATGAATCTTCTTGAAAATATGATTGGACGAAAAATTTCCAATTTTATTTTCAGTTCTTCCGCAACTGTTTATGGAGAACCAGATATTCTTCCGGTTACTGAAGAAGCACCGGTAAAGCAGCCTGGTTCGCCCTATGGGAATACAAAAAAAATTTCTGAAGAGATACTTAAGGATGTTCAATCTGTTCATTCATTTATTAATATTATTTCTCTTCGCTATTTTAATCCAATCGGGAGTCATGCTTCTGCTTTAATTGGTGAACTGCCTGTCGGAGTACCTAACAATCTGGTACCTTTTATAACACAGACAGCAATTGGTTTAAGAGATGAATTGAAAGTTTTCGGAAATGATTATAATACTCCTGACGGCACTGCCATTCGTGATTACATTAATGTTGTAGATCTTGCTAAAGCTCATGTTGTTGCATTGGAGCGTTTATATGAGAAAAAGAATAAGAAAGCTTTTGAAGTCTTTAATTTAGGTACGGGGAATGGTTCTTCAGTTATGGAAGTGATAAAAGCTTTTGAAAGTGCAACAGGTGTTAAAGTAAAATACAAAATAACAGAAAGAAGGGAAGGAGATGTGGGAAAGGTTTATGCGGATGCAGGTTTAGCAAACAGGGAGCTTGGATGGAAAGCAAAAAAAACTCTTGAAGAGTCATTGCTTACTTCCTGGAACTGGGAAAAAAATTTAAAATTAAAGAGATAAAAATTTTTTAAATATGCGGAATATATTGATTACAGGTGGAGCTGGTTTCATAGGCTCACATGTTATAAGGCTTTTTGTAAAAAAATATCCCGGATACCGGATTTTTAACCTGGATAAGCTTACTTATGCAGGTAATCTTGAGAATTTAAAAGACATTGAAAATTATTCTAATTATAAATTTTTAAAAGGGGATATTACTGAAAAATCATTGGTCGAAAGTCTTTTTGACAGATTTAAATTTAACGGGGTTATTCATTTAGCTGCAGAATCACATGTTGACAGGTCCATTTCCAATCCTCTTGAATTTGTTTACACCAATATTATTGGCACGGTAAATCTGTTAAATGCAGCCAGAAAATATTGGGATGATGAAAAAAATGAAAAACTTTTCTATCATATTTCCACTGATGAAGTTTATGGAAGCCTGGATGATTCAGGTTTGTTCACAGAAGAAACAGCCTATGACCCCAAAAGTCCTTACTCAGCATCTAAAGCAGCCTCTGATCACTTTGTAAGGGCATATTTTAACACTTATAATCTTCCGGTAGTTATTTCAAATTGTAGCAATAATTATGGCCCTAATCAGTTTCCTGAAAAGCTTATACCTTTAGCTATCAATAACATAAAAAATAATTTAGCGATTCCGGTATATGGAAAAGGAGAAAATGTTCGTGACTGGTTATATGTTGAAGATCATGCAAAAGCCATTGACCGGGTATTTCATTACGGGAAGCCGGGAGATACCTATAATATTGGAGGAAATAATGAGTGGAAGAACATTGACCTTCTCCGGCTCCTTTGTGGGATAATGGATAAAAAACTGAATAGAAGTAAAGGCACATCGGAGAAGCTTATGCAATTTGTAAAGGACAGGGCCGGCCATGATCTGAGGTATGCGATAGATTCAACAAAAATAAAAACTGATTTATCCTGGGAGCCGGAAATTGAATTCAGATCAGGACTTGAAAAAACTGTATCATGGTATTTAGAGAATGAAGAGTGGTTGAATAATGTATTAACAGGTGATTATGAAAAATATTATGAGAATCAATATGTTAATAGATAAGGCATTTTGGGGTTCAAATGAAAAGATAATAAAATTATGAAAAGAATAATAAATACAGAAAAGGCGCCTAAAGCAATAGGCCCTTATTCACAAGCTGTTGAGGCAAATGGTTTCCTTTTTATTTCCGGACAGATTCCTGTAAACCCCCTAAGCGGTGAAATTGTTTCAGGTGGCATAAATGAACAAACCCGACAGGTTATGGAAAACATAAGATGTATTCTGGAGGAAGCTGGTTATAAATTTAGTGATGTTGTGAAAACCTCGTGCTTTTTAAAAGATATGAGAGATTTCCAGGGGATGAATGAGGTTTATGGGCAATATTATTCTGAGAATAAGCCGGCGCGTTGTGCTTTTGCTGTTAAAGAACTGCCTAAAAATGTTTTAATTGAGATTGAAACTATTGCAGCAAAGTGATCCCCGAACAGTTTTTAAATATACTGAAACCTACCGGATTTATTGTATTTCTGTGTAAATAACCCTCAATTTCATTCGACCTGCCCCTTCAGCAAAAGGGCTTTTCAGTAAAACGCGGTTAGCAGTAAAATTATTATTCAGGGTAATAAGTGCAAATTCAGGTTTTTCAATTTTTTTATCAAGGAAAGATTGTAAAAAGTATGAAATATTAATTTTATACGCCTTTTCATTTTTATTGTAATATCCTCCAAACATCTCTGAATTTATACGGTAGTCATACAGAATATCATAATTATTCTGATCATTCACTGAATAAAGAATAAATCTTTCGGGATATTTGGTATAATCATCCCATTCAAACAATTTATCTTCAATTCCAATAATAAGTTCCGCTTTTACAATTGAAACAGGTGCAAGA
This sequence comes from uncultured Bacteroidaceae bacterium, assembly GCA_964563105.1. Taxonomy (GTDB): domain Bacteria; phylum Bacteroidota; class Bacteroidia; order Bacteroidales; genus CAYVTV01. The sequence continues at coordinate 19,484 of CAZLXM010000002.1, read as the reverse complement.
TTACGCCATTTTTCAAGATTAGGGAATAAAATCCTGATATCAAGCCCGGCCATAGAAGTAGAGAATAAAACTGTATCCTGATGTAAAGGGTTATTTAATCCGGAAGACGGAGGATACGAATCATACGAGCTTCTAAAAACATTAAAAGCTTTTGAATAATATGCGAAATACATTAGAAAAGTACTATTCACAGTATCAGTCTTATCTGTGTCATAGTATAGTGTTATTTTTGATTGTTGTGATCCTATATCAAAATATGCAAATGCCCCTCCGGGTTCGTCATATTTTTCAGCTTCAAGATAAAATCCTTTAAAGACATCAGTAAAGTAATTATTTTTACTGAATATAGTATCTTCAGCCTGGGCAAATTTGTCAATGAATTCCTGATTTGTTAATCTAAAACGTACAATTGTATCATTTGGTAAAAATTCTGCAAAGCCTAATTCAACCGGACTATAAAGATCGTCTGTATCTGTATTTGAGAAATATGATGTATCTGCCCTGAGCTTTTCAATTAATTCACAGGCTTTTATTTTTATGATTGAAGTACTATCCCCATAATATCCTTTTACTTTTAGTTCAACAATGAGTGAATCAATAAAACGATTATTTGGGAGTGATTTTGGGGAAACAGCATCAATTTGACTTACAATAGCAGCTTCAGAATATCCAAAAATTGAATCATTGAGCGAGCCTATTAAAAAATGTTCGTTTGAAGCTGTAAGTATTGGTTTGGCAGTGACGGTGTAAGCTACTATTTCAGTAGTTGAATCAGTTTTAATTGAAATATTATCACTGGGAGGTAAAAGATTTCGTCCGATAAATACAGGCTCATCACCACAATTGCTTAATATTAGCAGAAGACTTATTAAAACTGTTTTTATTGAGAGTGTTATTAGGGCTTCGTAGTTCCTGTAAGGCGGGGGTATCTTTATCATCTATTTACTATTTGTAAGAATTTTATCATAGAAAACGGAATATTCATCAATATATTTTTCATGTGGCACATATTCCAGAACAGGGACATCCATTTCTTTTAGCAGTTCCCTTACTTCAGGGTTAAGCTTTTTGCTGCCAAAAATTATACCATCCGAAAATTTAAGGGCTATCCTTGCAATATTTTTGAAAACGGGTTCGGAAAGAATATTTAAGTCTTCTTTCGTGATCCCTTCACTCTGTATTTTTCTGGTAAAATCATTGCCAAATTGTTCATTAAATTTGTTGTTATATATCGAGAAAATAACTTTTGAATTCCTAAAAAGAGGATCATCAGCAAAGGTTCTTTTTATATATAGTGGCGCCAGGCTTGTAAACCAACCATGACAATGCACAATGTCGGGTGCCCATCTTAACTTCCTTACAGTTTCAAGAACTCCTCTTGCAAAGAAAATCATTCTTTCGTCATTATCTTCAAAATAATGTCCTTTTTGATCCTTTAATATAGATTTTCTTTGGAAATAATCTTCATTATCAATAAAATAAACCTGCATACGGGCAGACTGAATAGAAGCTACTTTGATGATAAGCGGATGGTCGGTATCATCAATGATGAGATTCATCCCGGATAAACGAATAACTTCATGTAATTGATTTCGACGTTCATTTATACATCCGAATCGAGGCATAAAAGTCCTGATCTCTTTTCCTTTCTCCTGAATTCCCTGTGGAAGAAAACGGCTAATTGATGACATTTCTGTTTCGGGAAGGAATGGAGTAATTTCCTGAGAAATGAACAATACTTTAATACTTTTCATGTAAACCCGGCTATCTTTTTAGAATAAAATCCCACAAAGTTATAAAAAATATTTGAGATTTTAAATCAGGAATTACATTTAATTGGCTCTCAATGACATGTTAAGCATAGAAATCAGGACTTTCTTAAGATTATCAGAAATAATGAAGTTTTGAATTCAATATTTTTTATTGATAAGAAATGTTAGCTTACTCCGGTTTTTTTAAAATGAACTTCAGGTAAAATTATTTTTATTTCTTTCTTTGTTTCTTCTTTTAACCAATAAACTATAAAATTAACCTTTGCACTCAACAGTCCATAATTTATCTCTTTCAGATTATCTATCTGATTAATAAATTGTTGCGAGAATTTCAAAATGGATTTTCCTCCCGAATTTGTACATTCATAGCCATTAATCTTAAGTTCTTCACCGCTTACAAGTTGCGAAATCATATTTTGTTTTGAAATGAAATAATCGAGCCAGACATCCCTAAAGCTGCAGTGAATTGTTAATTCATCGGGAGGCTCGTATGCCTCCATATTATTTATTCGTATCAAATCCTCAGCATTAATCCTGCTTAAGAAATCTGAATTTATGTGAATAGTCAGGTTATTTCGTGCCCTGGTCATCGCAACATAAATAAGCCGTTTTTCGTCATCTGTTGAAGGGATATAGTTTTCAAGCATAAGGAATACATTATCAAATTCTCTTCCTTTAGCTTTATGGATTGTAGATACCAACACGGTTTCAGGGTTACTACTTATAAAGTCTTCAAGTTTTGATTCACGGATGAAAATTTCCAGATCGGACTTATATTTTGTTGTTGGGCTGCTTGCTTTAAAATCTCTGATAATATTTTTACAAATCTCTAGTTTTGAACTGTAGCGAAATTTCCCTTCCAGCTTTCTTGTTGCCTCATTCCAGTCTTCATCGCTGATTGTGGGTGTATCTCCGGTTTGATTCAACAGTTCAGTGAAGGATCTGACCTCAATAAGGTTATTTAAACTGAAACCATCATTAGACTGTATTAGTTTAGCATGAAAACCGCGCTTTAGAAGAAGTCCGGCAATTTTTACTGCTTCTTCATTAGTCCGTGTGAGCACACCTGTTCTTCCTGATAGTTCAGCTGATTCAAGATCATCAATGAGAGGGATGATAAGATCCTCACTTTGATAACGGACAAGTTTTAATTTCCCGTTTTCTGTCTGTTTTGAAATTATCGGTGTTTCTTTCAATCTCTGGCTTATTTTTTTTACGAATTGATTTGAGAACTCAACAAGGTTGCTTTTGCTTCTGAAGTTTTCAATAAGCTCATGTTTACTTGCTTTATTCCTTTCAATAAGCTGTTTAAGATATTTAGAATCTGCACCCCTGAATTCAAAAATATTCTGATCATCATCACCTGCTGCGATTACTCTCATCTCTTCATTTTGTTCCATAAGAGTATTTATCAGCATGAATTCATCTTTATCCATATCCTGGGCTTCGTCAATAACCAGGACGGTTTTTGTAATCCTGTTTGCTTCAATTTCCCTGTTCCTGATTTTTTCCACGGCTTTTTTCAAGATTTCATCAGATTTTTCAATTGTTCCAATTTTACCGAGTAAATCAAAGCAATATGAATGGAATGTTTTTATCTCAATAAAGCCAGCTGCATTGCCTATCAGTTTAATCAAACGTTTTTTAAATTCTGTTGCTGCAGACCTTGAAAAAGTGAGCATGAGCAATTGTTCATGCTTTACATCTTCCATAAGAAGCAGTGAAGCAAGTTTATGGACCAGCACTTTGGTTTTACCGCTTCCGGGCCCGGCGGCAACAACAATATATTTTGAACTGTTATCAGTAATGATCTTTAGTTGTGCAGGTGAGAGTCCGCCAAAAAGTTGTCTGAATTTAGCCGGTGTCAGAGTACGATTAATTTCATTCTGGCGACTGCCTGGAAAATATTTTCTTAAAAAGGAGGAGTAATTCAATTGAAAATAGTCTTCCACGAACTGAAGGGCATCTTTATAATCTGTGATCATTTTTTTTGCATATTCACCAACTATATGGATCTGCTGCACTTTGTTCTCATAGAATTGATTTAGCTCTTCATAATCTTCTGCTTTGTACCTTCTTTTATTATCCTGTTCAAGCCGTTCAATATACAGTGTATTATATATAACCAGGAAACCACCTTCAATCCTGACAGCATCGATTCTTGAAAGATAAAACAAGCTGTCTTCAACATCATCAGGTGATATCTGAATGGGAAAAAGCATTGGCCTCTTTTCAAACTGTTCTTTTAGTTCATGGACTGAAAATTCAACAAGCGCCTCATCTTTTTTTGCCTCATCTGTGTTTTCTTCTAAGTTACTCTTAAGATAAAGATATTCAACAATGAACTTTGCCAATTCATGTCGTTTTTCAAGCTTTTTTTTCAATGTTTCAGGCGGATAAAGGTTCAAAACTGCGATATGATTTTTGGAATATTCCAGATTTCTTTTCTTTATCCAGTTTTTGATTACCCAGAAATTGATAAGGGTTTTAATTTTTTTCAGGCTTACATCTTCACATCCTTTTTTTTCAGCTTCTTCATTTATTTCCTTAAGATGGAAATTTTTTTCTTCTTCTTTAAAAAGTGTAAGCAGAAAGTTTTCAATTCGGCAAAATGATTCGACAATTTTGAGAGACCGGTTCTTACTTTCTGTTTTTCTGATGAATGCATTCAGGTCTTTTGTATCAGCCAATATTTTTTCTTCACGAAGCAGATTAATAATATTAATCACCTCTTCTTTAACAATACCCAGATGATCACTGATGTAATCTACCCTTGCTTCCGGAAATTCATCGTTAAAATGTTTTCTGCTTTTACTTGAAAAAAGTTTTTTTATGATCCTGATCCCTTGTTCTTTTTGCTTTTTATCAAATTTTTCAGAAAGCATTATTCTGTCAATTGCTTCCTGGGCGTTACGACAAAGGATGCTATTTGCAAAAATCTTTGGCATATTATAGCCCCTCCTGAGGTAGCCTGCTTCTTCCAGTGCTGAAATTGCTGTTTTTACCCTGCTTTCAATTTCCATAACATTGTCATCCCAACCAGCTTTTCTGGCTATTTCAAGGGCAGAATTCGATATTGTAGAACGAAATTTTGTTAATTCCTTTATTGCTCTCCAAATTTGCTGTATCTCTTTTATTGACAGTTTTGTCCGGTTTAATAAGATAAAATGTTTGTTTAGATCTTCCTCATTGAAAAGAATTAAGCAATCAGCTGTCATATTTTCATCTCTTCCTGCCCTGCCAGCTTCCTGGATATAATTTTCTATTGAGTCGGAGATATCATAGTGAATAACCATTCCTACATCTTTTTTATCAACTCCCATCCCGAAGGCCGAAGTTGCGACCATAACCGGTACTTCTCCTGATATGAAAGCATTTTGATTTTCACTTTTTTCTTTTATATCCATTTTTCCATGATATGGCCTGGCTCTAAATCCATCAGTAATCAGCCTTTCAGCGAGTAAATATGCTTTTCTTGTTCTGGAAACATAAATTATTGTCGGACAATTTTTCGCTTCAAGTAATTCTCTGGTTGTTTGATATTTGCTTTCTTCACTTTCTTTTTGAATTACCTGGTATTTCAGGTTTTTTCGTAATGTCTTTGTTGAAAATAGCTCAAGATCAATAGAAAGCATTTCCCTGAAATAACTGCTTATATTTTCAATCACTTTTTGTTTGGCAGTTGCAGTGAAGCATGAAACAGGAATTGCTTCATCCAGATTTTTCTTTTTCTGTACTGATTTTATGAATTTACCAATATATAAATAATCAATCCTAAAATCCTGTCCCCAGGATGAAAAACAATGAGCTTCATCAATGACAAAACGAACAATTTTTCTTCCCAGGATTGCTTTCTCAATAGTACGTGAACGGAGTGATTCAGGTGCTATATAGAGTAAGGAGGCTGAGCCATTTTCAACTCTTTCGAGTGACTTTGCCCTTTCAATCGGATCGAGTAATCCGTTAATTGTTACTGCATTTGTAATCCCGTTTTTTTCAAGGTTATCAATTTGATCTTTCATCAATGATTGCAGTGGTGAAATCACAATTGTCAGTCCTCCCGAACTTTCTCCATTTATGAGTGCAGGGACCTGAAATGTAATTGATTTTCCACCACCTGTCGGAAAGACAGCCAGGAATGATTTTCCATCAATCGCTGCCTTCACAGCTTTTTGCTGTAATGGAACTCCATCAAAACTCTTGTATGAATTAAAGCCAAAAAATTTTTTTAATCCTTTATGTATATCAAGAGTACTGTTACAATATGCACAGCCCTGTATACATGGCTTGTTTCGCAGAAGGAACATTATTCTTTCAACATCGGGATAATTTCTCAATACCCAGGGCGGTGTTACAGAATCTGTTTTTTTATTTATAATGAAAGAATTAATTAATGACAGGCTGTATGCTAGTTCAACCTTATGTTCATTGATAAAAATTGAGAGTTCGGCATTTTCACAAATACCGTCCTGATACTCCCTCCTGATTAACTTTTCTAGATCTGTTTCTGTTGCTGTATAGGTGATAAATCGAAAGAAAGCATTAAATTCTTTCTGATGTTTAAGAAGTCCGTAGAAAATCTGCTTCATTAAGTTACCCCGTTGTTGAAAAGCAGTTACTTCATCCCAGAACAGGTCCCGTGCTTTAATAGCGTCATTTAATGGATTATTCAAATCATCCGTCTGAAGTTTGTCATCTTTAAGAAGGGCATGATAGGGTTTCGCGGGAAACAGAAGCGGGGACAAATGCAATGTATCAATGATATTTCCCGAATTTATACCTGCTTTACTTAGTTCATTGCCTATAAATTTTATATCATGATTGAAGATATTATGTCCGCAGATGAATTCCGTGCCATTTAAAAAGCTGATAAATTCAGCAAGTGAAGATTTGTGAAAAAATCCTCCGGTATCATTCCTGAAAGCTCCAATATCGAGTATTTTCAAGCTCTTTGGATCAACTTCCGTATCAATGAATGCAATGGAATCCATAATTTTAAATGCAGGATTTATTCCTTTTACGGGGTTTAACAGGGTTTTAAGAATAGCTATGATTGTAAATTTCGTAAAATATTTTTAATATTGAAACATTAGTTAAAAGTTTTCTAATTTTATTATCTGGCAGAGAGAACTTTACAATATTCAGGCTGTTTATTTTAATAATACTTATTTTTCAATCCTTTAATAAACTCAGCGTTTAGAGAGAGTTATAAATAATTGCTTTTTGAATATTTGCAGAATTATTAATTAATTTTTTTAAAAAATATGATTTCGCCTCCAAGTCTTAAAACAGGGGATACTGTGGGATTAATTGCCCCAGCAAGAAAGATCAATGAAAAAGAAATTTTTGATTTTCTCGAATTAATTAAATCGTGGGGCCTCAGATATAAAACCGGTAAATATTTATATGGTTCTCATTTTCAATATTCAGGTACTGACAGGCAAAGGGCGTCTGATCTTCAGCAGATGATCGATGATCCTGAGGTTAAAGCAATAGTTTGTGTCAGGGGCGGATATGGTGCAATAAGAATTTTGGAATATATTGACTTTTCAGGATTTAAGAAATATCCCAAATGGATTGCCGGCTTTTCTGATATCACTGTATTACACGCTTATTTTAATACACATTTGGCTACAGAAACCTTGCATTCCATGATGCCAATAAATTATATTCCGGGAGAGACTGAAAATGCTGCAGAATCCCTGAGGAAAGCTCTTTTTGGAGAGAAACTAATTTATAACATACCGGTTAATCAATATAATAAACCCGGCTCCGTAAAAGCGGAACTAGTTGGTGGGAACCTGTCTCTTCTTTATAGCCTTAATGGCACGTCTTTGTTGCCCGGGATGAAAAATAAAATTCTATTTATTGAAGATATTGATGAGTATTATTATCATATTGACAGGATGTTCCAGAATTTTAAGCATAGCGGGATTTTTGATGATATATCTGGCTTAATAACCGGAGCATTTACGGATATCAAGGATAATGAAATAACTTTTGGATCTGATATTTATGAAATTATTCTTTCGACAGTTGAAAAATACGATTTTCCGGTATGCTTTGATTTTCCTGCAGGTCATATCCCTGATAATAATACGCTGA
>CAZLXM010000002.1:0-11597 GCA_964563105.1 uncultured Bacteroidaceae bacterium | reverse complement strand
TAACTATAAACGATGAACAGGTAGAAATACAATTTTAAGATAAAGACAGCCGTTTAAAGAAACTTTTTATATTAATTCCCTCTTACTTTTATTTCATAAAATAAGTAAAAGCTTTAGTTAGAAATTAATGTACCATGTTGATATATCATTCTGATTATAAAATTCTTTTTTTAAAATATGAAGGGAAGCTATATAAAAGGTAAAAAGGCTGAGGATATTGCTGCCGGTTTACTTCAGAATAAAGGCTACATGATCTTGCACAGGAATTGGAGATATTTTCATAAAGAACTGGATATTGTTGCAATGGATAAAGACGTGCTTGTTATTGTTGAGGTAAAAAGCAGATTTGCTTTAAATAATGATCCCTTATCTGAACTGGTGTCACCGGCCCAGCAGAAGCATATTGTAGATGCTGCTGAAGCTTATATTTTTAAAAATAATATCATGCATGGGGTCAGATTTGATATTATTTCGATTATATTCAGGGGAGATAACTATTTTACCAATCATATAAAAGATGCTTTTTTCCCCGGTGTAAACTGGTAAAAACAATATTTGATTTTTCAATGTTATAATATGTTAACTAAATCATTTTCCAATGCAAAAGCTATTTAGATATTTTTTCCAGGGCCTTGTATATATAGCCCCCCTGGCTATAACTGTTTATGCAATTTATCTGATTTTTTCCGTTATTGACGGCTTTTTGCAAAGTTATATCCAGAAATGGATACATATTAATATCCCTGGTTTGGGTTTAATTGCCATATTTTTATTGATCAGTCTTTTAGGTTTTATCGGGCAGTCAATTTTATTCCGGCCGGTAAAAAAATTATTAATGAAAATGATGGATAAAGCTCCTATAGTCAGGGTAGTTTATACCTCAATCCGGGATTTGCTTAATGCTTTTGTCGGAAAGGAAAAAAAGTTTAACCAGCCTGTTTTGGTTAAGGTAAATACAATATCAGAGCTGGAAAAGGTTGGCTTTCTTACACAGGAGGATTTAAGCGATCTTGAAATTTTGGATAAAGTAGCTGTTTATTTCCCTCATTCATATAATTTTTCCGGTGAGATGTTTATTGTACCTAAAGAGCATATAAGGCCATTTAATATGCCGCCGGCTGAGGCGATGAAATTTATTGTATCAGGAGGGGTAGCCCGGGATTGATTTTAAAATGCCAGAAGATTACATCCTCTTAAATCAGAATTATCCATTCTTCCGATAATTTCAAATCCTTCATCGGGAATGACTTTACCCAGGTCTGAAGTTGCAATAAATGCACAGGAATACATATTTGCCAGATCTATTATATTTACTGCACCTGTTTTCCCTTTTTTCAATATTGTCCCCGGGTCGTAAGGATCCCGGATCATTATTTTCATCCATGAAGGGGAATTAAAAATTCCATTTTTTTTAGAATATGCCTGTGATAAGAGTTCGGTCATGCCATATTCGGAGTGTATATTTTCAATATTACATTTCGATTTAAGCGTTGAGTGCAGTTCTTCTCTTGTTATTTCCTTTCTTTTTCCTTTCATGCCTCCTGTTTCCATAACTATTATCCCTGAAAGGTCGGGGCTATATTTTTCAGCAAGTTCCAATAATGCAAAGCTTACACCGATTAGCAATACTTTGCCCTTCTTATTTTTAAGAGTTGATATTTTTTTTAATAATTCATTTAAGTTGTATAGATAAAAGCCACTATCCTTCTTTGATGTTTCTTTGATTAGTTTGTTGACCATATAAATCAGGGAAGAATTTTTTCTTTCGAGATATGAAGGCAGAAGGGCAAGAATTGTATAGTCTGCCGGGTTACCATAAAAATATTTAAAACATGTTAAAAAACTTTCTTCGTATAAACCCGGGAAAGGGATATAATGACGGCTGTTTGTTGTATCAGTTGTCCCGCTTGATTCAAAAATCAATTCGGCATCGAATTCTTTATGGATTATTTTGTTTGACTTAAATAGTCCGGCGGGTAAAAAAGGGATATCTTCCAATGATTTTACATTATCCGGATCAATTTTTAAATATGAGATAAATTTGTTGTAAACAGGCACATTTGCTGCCTGGATTTTAAAAAGGGAAAGGGCAAGTTCTTTGAATTCTTCAGGATTTTTTATTCGGAATATATTTTTTTGAAGTAACATAATATTACCAGAAAAATTTCTCAGAAATCTCTGAGTTAAATATCTTATTAAATCTTCAGCCGAATTGCCTTTTCCCTTTTTGTTATCTTTTATTTTCCTTTACGTGAAGAAATAATTAATGAAACTAAAGTCCCGACAAAAATAAATATATATAATGCAATATCTATTTTAAAAGGCCCTATTTCTGATGGCACTATTCCTGCAAGTGAAGCCAGGAAAATAAGTAATCCTGTGAATGAAATAATTATTAATTCTTTTCCCGGTTTTCTTTTTAGTATCACTGCCGACAGTATTATTGGCGACATCATTGATGTTCCTGTAAAACTGTCACGTGCGAGCAGGGCGAGAGAATCACTCATTTTAAATGAAAAGATTAGTACCAGGGCTGCGAAAAACAACAATGCAATTTTAGTTTTTTTCATCACAGATTTTTCATCTCCCGGGAGAAGTGACCTCAATTCATTTCCAAGGGCAAAAACCTGAGCATTCACTGTTGAAAGACATGCCGCGAATAAACCAACTACAGCAAGGCCTGCTACCGGTGCAAGCTGATCATAAAGCAATGCACCTTTCCAGAAATCCTGTGCTGAAGCATTGGGATAATTAACAGCACCGTACATTCCGATAAAAATTGTTGAACCGATTATTACCATTGCAAAAACACCAACAGCAAAAGCCATTTGTTTCATTGCTTTAAGGTCCTTCATAACCACCATTCTTGTTGTTATATGTGGCTGGCTTACAGGAATAAGTACAACAGCCAGTACACTTCCAAGAAGAAATTGCCAGGAAAATAAACCGTTTGGCCCCGGAGTTGAAAGTAATTCTCCATTAAGGGTTTTAACCTGATCAAACATATTACCAACTCCTCCAAGTTTATAAATACAGGAAGAGCTTATAATCCATAAAACGATCAGGAGGATGGTCCCCTGGATTGCGTCACTGTAAACCATAGCTTTTAAACCGCCGATTTGTGAATATAAAATCATTAAAATTACCAAAATAAGGGACCATGCTTCTTTTGAAAGAAATTTAGGAAAAGCGGCATCGAAAAACACTGAAATTCCGCGTACCTGGATAGCTGCATATGGTACCAGGAAGAGGAAAGAGCTAATAAAAAGTACAATTCCTGCCCATTTATCTCCATAGCAATCAACCATTAAGCCTGCCACTCCTTTAAATCCTTTTTCTTTTACTTTTTTTCTGAGCTTAAATCCAAACCAAAGCATGAAAAAAACCATTACACCATCAGAAAAAGCAAGGAATATCCATGCCCCGATACCATGAACCCTAAAAAAGTCGGGCATTCCCTGAAAAGTAAATGCACTGAAAAGAGATGCTGAGAAAGTCAGGAACCCTAAAATCATTCCGATACTGGAACCTGCCAGCATAAATTCCTGTGAAGTTCTGCCTTTTTTATAAGATTTTATTGATGCGAGGATCAGTAAAATTACAAAAATGATAAAGAAAGTTATTACCCAGGTTATCATATCTCGTCCTCCTCATTATCAGGTAAAGCTTTTCCTCCGAGATATGTAAGAAAAACCAGAAGAAATGCCAAAATAATAGTTGTCCACAGGCTATAAGGTAAATGAAATAAGGTTGGTGTTATTTTTCCTTCTTTCACAATTAAAGGAGAATAAGTGATGGCCAAAATCACTATTACAGAGGCTACGCATAGCCTCCAAACCAGTCTTTTGTTTTTCATAAAGTAAGAATTGTAAAGTTTTTATTTGAACTATATAAATGATTTATATTTTAAAAATCATATAATGTTTTAAAATATCTGTTAATATAATTCATTCAGCCGGATTGTTTTTTGACCTTCATTATCAAAAAACAATTCTATAATCTGCTAATAGTTAAGCCTCCGTCAATCATTATAACCTGTCCGGTCGAGTAAGGAAAATCTCCCCTGGCAAGTGCAGCTGCAGCTTTTCCGACATCTTCCGGTAATCCCCATCGGTTTTGTACTGCAAGGCCATTAGCAAAGAGCTGATCATATTTTTCTGTAACTGCAGCTGTCATATCGGTAGCTATTATTCCCGGTTGCAATTCATAAACAGGAATATTGTATTCTCCCAGTCTTGTGGCAAAAAGTTTAGTCATCATTTGGATACCTGCCTTTGAAATACAGTATTCACCTCGGTTTATGGAAGCCATGGATGCAGAAACAGAAGACACATTAATTATACAAGCGTCAAATGTATGATTTTTATTTTTAATTTCGATCATCCATTTTGCAATTGATTGAGATAAAAAATAGGGTCCGGTCAGATTAATATTCAGCAGCCAGTGAAAATCGTTTTCAGAGATTTCCAGGATATCTTTTCTTGTTTTCGGCGCTACGCCTGCATTATTAACCAATACATTGATTGTGCCGATATCTTTTTTTAATCTTAAAAGTAACTTTTCACGGTCAGCTGCCGAGCTGATATCACACTGTTGGTACCACACCTTAACTCCTATATTTTCCAGTTCATGTAGTTTGCCTTCAATTTCCCTGGAATCTTTCCTTCCACAAAGCACCAGATTAAAACCTGACCTGGCAAGTTCCAATGAAATTCCATAACCAATACCTCTGGCACCACCTGTAATCAGGGCTATTTTTTCAGTCTTCATTTTTTAATTCTTTAATACTATTGAAGAAAGTATAATACAATTCATTATTTGCTAATCTTTGAACATACAGGGCGAGCTCCCGGGCGTGATAATCTCCCCACATGGTTGCTTCTCCAAAAGGGATATCTGATCCTTCAGGGATATAATCCCATCCGTTTGGATGGTGGTAGACTGAATGTAAAATTAGTCCCTGGTGTTCTTTATCCCTACATAAATATGGTTCTTCCAAAAGAGAGTTGAATACTGTTAAACCTGCCTGAAAATATTTTAATCCTTCTCCTTTATCTCCATTTTCTATCAGGTATTTCCCAAGGCGTAATAAACCTTGTGCCCCTATGGCTGCGGCAGAGCTGTCTACAGGTTCATGATTATTGTAAGGATCTGAAATTTTATCCAGGTAATTGTTAAGGCGGTTCAGGCCTGGTGCGCCCGTATCCCAATAGGGGATTCCGTCAGCGGGTGTATTTTCAATATAAAAGTCACATGTAGCCTTCGCTGCTTCAAGGATAAATTTTTGTACAACTGCTTTTCCTTCATGATTTATAAATTCATTTTCACCAATAGTATCTAAAAACTCCAATTCTTCTGCAAAACCAAGCATTGCCCAGGCCAGTCCTCTTGTCCATGTTGTAAATCCTGAATACCCCTGTTGTGAATTTGGGCAACGATAATTTCCATCATTTGTATTAAAGATACATTCATGTGCAGTTCTTCCCCTGATATCCCAGGTATCACGCTTATTCCCATAAAAAACAGAATATTTGGCAGTCGTTGATAAATGCTGAATGGCCCGGTCAAATAATGATATTTTCTCATCATTTTCTCCGGGAAGATAATGTCCAAAAGCATGTGCGAGCATTAAAATGCGGCATGAACGGATTGTATCAACAAAAAGCGAATGAGGGCCGTTGAAAGAATATATGAACCCTCCGTTTTTAATTTTGGTCCAGCGGTTTGCCTGAACCGCAGCTGAAGCTTTTAAGGCAAGAATGTAAAATTCTTTTTCAAATTTATTAAAAGGCAGCTTTCCTTCAATCATTAACCTGAGAAGATTGCCGTAAGTGCTGATATTGTTAAATCCGTGATCATGAACGCCGGTATGACTAACATGCGGGGCCATTTTTTTAATGGTATTTTTTCTTCCTGATTCCAGGAACTTTTGATCCCCGGTAGCATCAAACTGGAGAATAGCACTTCCAAACTGGAATCCCTGGGTCCATTCAGTCCATCCCCTTGAAGTATATTTACCTTTTACAGTGAATACCGGTGCCCCTTTTGAGGTATCAAACAGCTTTTCAATCAGATCAATTTTAGAAGCTGAGATATCCCAGAATAGGGATAATTTTGATTGGAAATCTTTTGGATTGAGGTTTTTGTTGATGTTTATCATATAGTCGGGTGATTAATTGATTAAATGTTCATGTGCCTGAGTAACCAGGTAATGGGTATTTGTATTAAGGATGTCAGTGTTTGGAATTGTTACTGCTAACTTACCCTTATTTTGTAATTCCCTGCTAACTTATTTTTTATTGGCTTATTTGCTTAACTATTATTTACTCACTGAAGTTCCGGTATTTCCATCCATTTGCGTTTTTTCCAGCTTTCAAGGCCAATTTCTGCAAGCTGAACTCCTTTTGCCCCCTCATAAAGGTTCCATGGAAAGGGGTCATTGTTTACAACATGTTTTAAAAAGAGTTCCCATTGTGTTTTGAAAGCATTTTGGAATATTTCCTGTTCCGGAACTTTTGACCATCCTTCAAAAAAGTTAATTGGTTGTGGTATATCCGGGTTCCACACAGGTCTGGGAGTATTTCCATAATGTTGTGTCCAGCATTCGCGTAAACCGGCTACTGCCGAACCTTTTGTGCCATCAACATGCAGAGTAAGAAGATCATCCCTTCTTACACGGGTTACCCATGATGAATTAAAATGGGCAATTATGTCACCTTCAAGTTCAAATGTTGCATATGCTGAATCTTCGGCGGTACATGCATATACTTTACCATTTTCATCCACTCTTTCGGGAATATGGGTTGCCCCCATACAAAAGACACCTTTAACCTGGCCAAAAAGATTATCAAGAACATATCTCCAATGGCAAAGCATATCTACTATAATTCCACCGTCATCTTCTTTCCTGTAATTCCAGCTTGGTCGTTGAGAAGGTATTGTAAATCCTTCAAATACCCAGTAACCAAATTCACCACGTACAGATAGTATTTTTCCAAAAAAACCGGTTTCTATTAAACGTTTGAGTTTCAGTAAGCCGGGAAGAAACAGCTTATCCTGTACGACTCCATGCTTTACCCCTGATTCTTTACATACTTTATACAACTCAAGGGCTGATGCTGTATCTGTTGCTACGGGTTTTTCACAGTAAACATGTTTACCAGCTCCGGCTGCCAATTTTACAGCATCCACACGCCGTCCTGTAGTTTGGGCATCAAAATAAATTGGATAGCGAACATCATTAATTATTCCTTTCAGGTCAGTAGTATAGGGGATTCCTCCGGCCAGTCCTGATAATTTTTTTAATTTAATTTCATTACGTCCTACAAGTATAGGATCAGGCATAATAAATTCAGCCGGACCGGTTTGGACTCCTCCCTGTTTCATTATTTCAAGGATAGATCTTAAGAGGTGCTGATTTGTTCCCATTCGGCCGGTTACGCCATTCATTATAATTCCTGCTTTGTGTATTTTCATATCTCAGTGAATATTTGTTTTATAATTTATCTTAAATAGAATTCTAATTTTAAATTTAATAGAAAAAATTAATGTTTGGTTTATGTTTTTGTCAGATAAGCCTTTTTAATTTTTTCCAGGTATTCATTCTGATCTATTGCCCAATATTTATTTGAAAAGATTTCAACTTCATTATAACTATTAAAGCCGGCTTCTTCAACCCAGGATCGAATTTCGGGAATATTAATGCATCCGTCACCCATTAGCCCCCTGTCATTTAAAAAATCAATTGTTGGGACATTCCAGTCGCAAACATGAAAAGCAAACAGATGTTCATTTTCTGCACAACGATTAATTTCTCTCTTTAATACAGGATCCCACCAAAGATGGTAAACATCCACAGCAACTCCAAGCCATTTTGAATTGATTTCCACTGCCATATCATTTGCCTGGCAGAGAGTATTAATAGCAGACCTGTCACCGGCATACATAGGATGTAATGGTTCAATTGCCAATTTAATTCCGGCATTTTGTGCTGCGGGAAGGATCTTAAGTATCCCTTCTTTGATCTGATTTCTTGATTTCTGAAGGGCTTGTCTTTTATCAGCCCCACATACCAATACTATCAGAGGCGCCCCGATCACTTCAGCCTGTTCGATCGCAAATAAATTATCATCAATTGCCTTTTGTCTTTCTCCGCTATCAGTTGAAGGGAAGAAGCCCCCGCGGCATAGTGAGGCTACTGTCATTCCTGAATCGTCCAAACGTTGTCTAATTTCTTTCAGATTTTTATTTTCAAGAACATTACGCCATACGGTAATTGCATGGATTCCTGCTGCTGAATAATTTTTTATACATTCCTCAATATTCCATGGCTTAGTTGTCATGGTATGTAAGCATAGTTTTGAAAAATCTGTAATTTTTGAAGGCATTTGGAATGAGGATTATTAAGTTAAAGGATTATCTGATTGATATTAAGAATATTAAATATTAGCATTTTTTAATAATAAATTAATTATTTAGTGATGGTAAAATTATAGCGTACCGGGTGATAGCAAGACACACAAATAAAAGTTCAATCAATAAAATATACTTTATAGATATATTGAACATATTTTTATAAGTATTAATTTTTATGCTATATATCTACCATATTGGATATAATATTTCAAAAATAATATTCTTTCTTTAAAATCCAATAAAGGGTATAATGTGGATCAGCTATATTACTGAAAAGGGAAGATGTATAAGATTTAATATAAAAGCCATCCCTTTAAAGCGGACGGCTTTTTTTAGAAGGTAACAATATATAATATTTGTCAGTTGGCCCGACTATTCTTTTTCAATTTTAGTTTGTTCCTTTTCGCCTTCTTCATCTCCGCCACGCGAAGCTTTTTTAAATTCCCTCATACCCTGTCCTATCCCTTTCATTAATTCCGGTATTTTTCTTCCGCCAAAAAGAAGAACGACAACAAGCACAATGATAATGATCTCGGTTGGTCCAAACATTCCTAATAATACAAGAGCTTCCATGTTTAAAAAGTTAAAGATGATGCACAAAGTTAATAAAATTTAATATCTCAGATACTTAAATTAAAAAATAATTAATTCCTGAATTTAAAGAACAATAGACAGCTATTTTCTGAATAGCTGAATTATATCATTTCCATTTGCATAAAATAATAATGCAAAAATAAAGATCATTCCTGCAATTTGAGCGTATTCAAGGAATTTATCACCAGGTTTTCGACCTGTAATTATTTCATAAAGAAGAAACATAACATGGCCCCCGTCAAGTGCGGGTATTGGAAGGAGGTTCATTATAGCCAGGATAATTGAGAGGAAGGCAGTAAAATTCCAAAATGACTGCCAGTTCCATTCTCCCGGGAAAATACTGGCTATTTTTATGAATCCGCCCAGAGATTCATAAGCTTTGGTTTCAGGACGGAAGAGCAGCTTAAGTTGCTTCAGGTAACTGTCAATTGTTCTGAATCCTTTTTTTATCCCGGCAGGGATTGATTGGAAAAAAGAATAATTTACTTCTTTTAATTCAAAATAATTTTCAAATGTAAAATCGGGGCTTACTCCTATGATTGCGGTTTCAGGAACAAATAAAGAATATTGTATTGTATCTTTCCCGTTTCTAAGTATAGTAATTTGCACATCCTGGTTTTTTAGATCCTGAATGGCTGATTTAAACTCGTCGAAAAATAAAACAGGAGTATTATTAAGGGCGATAATTCTGTCATCTTTCAATAAGCCTGCTTCCCTGGCCGGTGAGTTATCGGCAAATCCCTGAACATAGAATGGCATTCGGGGCAATATTGGGAAAGAGCTTTTAAGCAAAGAAGAGACTGCATCTTCAGGAACATTTATATCAATTATTTGTCCGTTTCTTTCTGCTTTAATGGATTTGACATTATTAACTACTATATCATGGGTTATGGACATATAGTTATCCACTTTTTGTCCATCCATTGAAATTATTTTATCACCATTCCTCAGTCCGATTTTCATGGCTGTAGAATCTACCATTATCCCATAAGTCAGATTTTGGGCAGGAAGATATTTTTCTCCCCAGCTATAAAGAATTAGTACGTACAAAACAAGTGCGAAAATAAAATTGACCAGTACCCCGCCAAGCATAATAAGGAGCCTTTGCCACGCAGGTTTTGACCGGAATTCCCATGGCTCGGGTGGTTTGGACATTTGTTCGAGGTCCATTGATTCATCGATCATTCCGGATATTTTAACATAACCACCCAGAGGCAGCCATCCTATTCCATAAACAGTATCCCCATATTTTTTTTTAAATATTGAGAACCATGGATCGAAAAAAAGATAGAATTTTTCTACTCTGGTTTTAAATAAACGGGCAAAAAAGAAGTGTCCTGTTTCATGAAAGATAATCAATATAGATAATGCAAGAATAAGTTGTGCTGCTTTTATTAAAACTTCCATTTGTTTTTTAAATTAATTCATTCGCATATTTTCTGGCTTCCTTATCTGAAATAAAAAAATCTTCAAGAGAAGGTTCAGGGATATAAACTGATTTTTCGAGAACCTTTTCAATTATTTCAGGCATTTTCAAAAATGGCAGCCTGTTATTAAGAAAGGCATTAACCACGCTTTCGTTTGCGGCATTCATTATGCATTACTTCAAATGAGATTGCAAGATTACGAAATTTTTTTGTATCTGGTTCCATAAAAGTAAGATTTGAATATTCAGAAAGGTTTAAGCGCGGGAAAGAAGACATAATTCTTTGCGGGTATGAAAGTGCATATTGGATTGGTATCCTCATATCAGGGAGCCCCATTTGAGCCTTTACTGATCCATCAAAAAATTGTACCATTGAATGGATAATTGATTGAGGATGGATGATCACTTCTATTTGGCCGGGCTCAAGACTAAACAGCCATTTAGCTTCAATAGCTTCCAATCCTTTATTCATAAGGCTTGCCGAATCAATTGTAATTTTATCACCCATGTACCAGTTAGGATGCTTTAATGCTTCCTCTTTAGTAACATTTTCCAAATATTTGACGGGTTTATCCCTGAAAGGCCCTCCTGAAGCTGTTAGAATTATTTTTTCGGGAGGATTTTGTCCTTCTCCTAAAAGACATTGAAATATAGCTGAATGCTCTGAATCTACAGGGATTATATTTACTTTATTCCTGCTGGCAAGCGTATTGATCAGGTTACCGGCAACCACCAGAGTTTCTTTATTTGCGAGTGCGATTGTTTTCCCTGCCTTGATTGCTTCTATTGTAGGGATGAGTCCGGCAAAACCAGTCATAGCAGTTAAAACAATATCAGTTTTATTATATGATGCTGCTGAAGCAATTTCGTCAATTCCTGCCATTACCTTAATTGGTAGTCCGGAAAGCGCATCCTTTACTATTTTATATTTTTCCGGATTTCCTATAACAACAATATCAGGGATATATCGTAATGCCTGATGAATAAGTAAATCTGAATTATTATAAGCAGTAAGTACTTTACAGTGAAAAATGTCAGAGTTTTTTTCAATCACTTCCAGTGCCTGAGTACCGATTGAGCCGGTAGAACCAAGGATAGTAATCTCTTTCCTTATATTATCTTTTGCTAAAAAGTTCATTAAGTCTCTGATAAAATCTGTTAA
>CAZLXM010000001.1:58673-127471 GCA_964563105.1 uncultured Bacteroidaceae bacterium | reverse complement strand
CAGTTTGTTCAGGTGTGAGTTTGGATACCGGAGGAAGAACCCCAAAAGCATCGGCTGTAAGAAATATCACATTTTTTGCATGTCCGCCTTTTGATATCGGCTTTACAATATTTTTAATATGATAAATTGGATAAGAAACCCTGGTATTATCAGTTTTTGAACCATCAGTAAAATCAATTTCTCCATTGTTATTTATAACAACATTTTCTAAAAGAGCATCTCTTTTAATTGCTTTATATATATCAGGCTCTTTAACAGGATCCAGATCAATAGTTTTAGCATAACATCCTCCTTCATAGTTGAATATCCCTTCGTCATCCCAGCCATGTTCATCGTCACCAATAAGTGAGCGGACCGGATCTGCAGACAATGTAGTCTTTCCGGTTCCGGAAAGGCCAAAGAAAATAGCAACATCGTTTTTTTCTCCAACATTTGCACTGCAATGCATAGATGCGATCCCTTTAAGGGGCAAATAATAATTCATTATAGAGAATATACCTTTTTTCATTTCGCCACCATACCATGTTCCCCCAATACATGCCATCTTCTCACCAAGATTAAATACTGCAAACACTTCACTGTGAAGGCCATGTTTCTCCCAATCAGGATCAGTTGTTTTTGATGCATTTAATACAACAAAATCAGGCTCAAAATCCAGGAGTTCCTCTTCCGAAGGCCTTATGAACATATTTTTCACAAAATGAGCCTGCCAGGCAACCTCCATAATAAAACGAATTTTAAGCCGGGTGTTTGGATTTGCGCCGGCATATCCATCCTGAACATAAAGTTTTTTACCCGATAATTGTTTTGCACAAATAAGTTTTAAGTCTTTCCAAACTTCTTCAGAGACAGGTTTATTATCTGATGATGTCCTTTTTTCATTTTTCCACCATATATTATGTTCAGATGACTTCTCTTTTACTATAAATTTATCTTTTGGGGACCTTCCGGTAAATATACCTGTATCAACAGTTACAGCTCCTAAATTTGTAGGATAACCTTTTTCAAATCCATTTAATGATGGATCTGTTTCATGAGAAAATAATTCCTCGTAGGACAAATTATAAAATATTTCTTTCACATTTTCAATACCATATTTTCCAAGATCAGGTTTTTTCATTTGTTAAAAATTAAAATATCAAAAATCTAACACTTATTATATTTAATTAAAGCTCAAATATAAAAATTATGTATTAATTGAAAGAAAAAAATGCGTTATTGTTTTAAAAAATTAAAAAATCATTTGTTTTAATTAAAAAAAGCCGTTTACGAAATATTTGTAAACGGCTTTTAATGAAAAGATTTTACAATAATTTATTTATGTATTATTGCTGCCTGGGCTGCTGCCAGCCGTGCTATCGGTACACGATAGGATGAGCAGCTCACATAATCCATACCTGCCATATGACAGAATTCCACAGAACTGGGTTCACCTCCATGTTCACCACAGATACCTATTTTAAGATTAGGTTTTGTACTGCGCCCTCTCTTGATCCCAAGGTCTACCAGTTGACCAACACCTTCCCTGTCAAGTATTTGGAAAGGATCATTTTTCAGGATCCCTTTTTCAATATATATTGGAAGGAAGGTTCCGGCATCATCTCTCGAATAGCCAAAAGTCATCTGTGTAAGATCATTTGTTCCAAAAGAAAAGAAATCGGCATATTGAGCAATTTTATCAGCAATTAGAGTAGCTCTTGGGATTTCAATCATCGTTCCAACAAGAAATTCAATTCTTTCTCCTCTTTCTTCGAAAACTTTTTCTGCTGTTTTCTTCACAATATCTTCCTGCATTTTATATTCTTCTTCCGTTCCTGTAAGAGGTATCATTATTTCAGGGATAGCAGTAACTTCTCTGGCCTTTAGGTTGAGTGCGGCTTCAATAATTGCCCTGGCCTGCATTTCAGTAATTTCCGGATATGTATTTCCAAGTCTGCAACCACGATGTCCTAACATAGGATTAATTTCATGGAGGCTGTCAACTTTGGCTTTTACTTCTTCAAGTGTAATTCCCATTTCATGAGCCATTTCTTTTTGATTAGCTGTTTCATGGGGCACAAATTCATGCAGGGGCGGATCAAGTAATCTTACTGTTACAGGCAATCCACTCATTGCTTCAAAGATTTCTTCAAAGTCTTTGCGTTGGATTGGCAACAGTTTTTCAAGGGCTTTTCTTCTGCCTGCTTCATCAGATGCAAGAATCATTTCTCTCATTGCTTTAATTCTGTCACCTTCAAAGAACATATGTTCTGTACGGCAGAGCCCTATTCCGGTAGCACCAAAATTTCTGGCTATTTCACTGTCTTTGGGAGTATCAGCATTTGTTCTGACCTTAAGTTTTGCATATTTATCTACTATAGACATTAATTCACCGAAATCACCACTTAATTCAGGATCTATAGTTTTTATTTGTCCATCATATACTTCTCCAAGTGAACCATTTAGTGACAACCAATCTCCTTCTTTCATTATTTTACCATCAACTGCCATAGTTCTTGCCCTGTAATCCACTTTAATTGATCCCGCACCGGATACACAACATTTACCCATTCCCCTGGCAACTACAGCGGCATGAGATGTCATTCCCCCTCTGGCAGTAAGTATACCTTCAGCGAGATTCATACCTTTAAGGTCTTCGGGTGAGGTTTCAATACGAACTAAAACAACTTTATTTCCTTTGTTTACCCAATCTTCTACCTCATCGGCAAAGAACACGATACGGCCGGTTGCAGCACCTGGAGAAGCGGGAAGCCCCTTAGCAAGGACATGGGCTTTTTTAATTGCTGACACATCAAATACCGGATGTAAAAGTTCGTCTAATTTAATTGGATCACATCTTAGAAGAGCTGTTTTCTCATCAATCATCCCCTCTTTTACCATGTCCATAGCAATTTTCACCATTGCTGTACCTGTACGCTTACCATTCCGGGTCTGTAGCATCCAGAGTTTATTTTCCTGAATGGTAAATTCAATATCCTGCATATCTTTGTAATGCTTTTCAAGCTTTTTCTGAATAGCAAATAATTCTGCATAAGCTTCAGGTAAAGCTTCTTCCAGTGAAGGGAATATAGCTTTTCTTTCTTCTTCAGTAACTTTTGCGAGTTGAGCCCATCTTAATGAGCCTTCTTTGGTAATCTGCTGGGGGGTCCTAATTCCTGCAACCACGTCTTCTCCCTGGGCATCAATTAGATATTCTCCGTTAAAAATATTTTCTCCGGTACCTGCATCTCTGGTAAATGCTACACCCGTACCTGAAGTTTGGCCCATATTTCCGAAAACCATTGCCTGTACGTTAACAGCTGTACCCCATTCAGCAGGAATATTGTTTATTTTTCTGTAATAGGTAGCCCTCGGGTTATTCCAGCTCTCAAATACTGCCATAACCGATCCCCATAACTGTTCCCATGCGTCAGCAGGAAAATCTTTACCAGTTTGATCCTTAACTGCTTCTTTAAACCTTTTCACCAATTCTTTAAAATCATCTGCCGTAAGTTCAGAATCATTAACGATCCCTTTTTCTTCTTTCAACTGATGAATTATTACTTCAAAAGGATCCTCATCTTCTTTTGATTCAGGTTTCATTCCTAAAACAACATCACCATACATCTGAACAAAACGACGATATGAATCCCATGCAAATCTGGCATTTCCTGTTTTTTTGATTAAACTTTGAACAGATTCATCATTCATTCCCAGATTAAGAATTGTATCCATCATACCAGGCATTGAAGCCCTGGCACCAGACCTTACTGACATCAAACAAGGATTTTCATTAGACCCAAATTTCGCACCCATTATTTTTTCAACATTCTTAACCGCTTCTTCAACTTCAGCTCTAATCAGTTCGATCACTTTATCCCTGCCAAATTTGTTATATTCAGCACATACTTCTGTTGTGATGGTAAATCCGGGAGGAACAGGAATACCAAGAAGGTTCATTTCGGCTAAATTAGCTCCTTTACCTCCAAGCAGATTTTTCATATCTGCTTTACCTTCAGCCTTTTTATCACCAAAGGTGTAAACACGCTTAGTTTTTGACATATTTGTCTCCTTTCTTTCGTTACTTATTTAAACTTTAATTAAATTATCAGAATTTAAAGTGAAAATTTAAAAACACAAATGTACCTAAAATAAATTTAGATTGATTCTAAATAAGCTCGGGGATTACTTTTTTTATTAACCAGGAAATTGTAAATAATGAATTCGTTTTCTTTAATCAGGTCGGGCAGTTTATAACTTTTTTCGGGCTCTTGGATGATACATAAGAATTGTTTCTTTGAGAAATTCATTATCAAGGTGTGTATAAATTTCTGTTGTAAGAATTGATTCATGGCCAAGCATTTCCTGGACAGCCCGAAGATCTGCCCCTCCTTCAATCAGGTGGGTAGCGAATGAATGCCGGAAAGTATGGGGACTTACTTTCTTTTTAATCCCGGCCTTTAAACTTAATTCTTTTATTATAGTAAACACCATAACCCTGCTAAGTTTCCTTCCGTGCCTGTTAAGAAAAAGAATATCCCTGGCCGGTTTATCGATCATGGGAAGTTGATTTCTAGTATCCAGGTAACATTCTATTTCTTTTATAGCTTTATTACCAACAGGAACAAGTCTTTCTTTATCTCCTTTCCCTATTATCCTGATAAAACCTTCGTCCAGGTAGAGACATGACAGCCTTAAACCAGTAAGTTCAGAAACTCGTAAGCCACATCCATAAAGCACTTCGATCATTGCTTTATTCCTATGTCCTTCAGGTTTACTGAGATCGATAACTGAAATAATCTTCTCTATTTCAGTTATCGATAAAACATCAGGAAGTTTTCTGATAGTTTTAGGAGAATCAATCAGGCTGGAAGGGTCTGTTTCAATTCTTTCTTCAAGAAGAAGAAAGCTGAAAAAAGCTTTTAGGCCGGAAAGAAGTCTTGCCTGGGTGCTTGCTCCAATACCGGAATCATTGATCCATTTAAGAAAATCCTTTAAAATTTCAGGATTTACTTCTTCAGGTTCAATAATTAAATTCTTATACTCAAGATATTGTATCAGTTTATTAATATCTCTGGCATATGCATCAATAGTATTTTCTGATAAAGCTCTTTCAAGTTTTAAAAAATGTCTGAAATCTTTTTGATAATCAAGCCATTTCATAAAAGGTAATTATAAAAAGGCCAAAATATTACAATAATTTACATTCGAATAGTAATTCCGAAATAAACTCTTCTTCCAAAATCGGGATATCCGGCTACAGTGGAATATCTCTTATCAGTAAGATTATTTACTTTTAAATAAGCACGTGAAATGATTTTGGAACCGAATGAATAACCCGCTGTAAGATCCATTATGAAGAAATCCCCCAGAGGTGCAAAAATAGTGGGGCTATTGGGAACTTGTGCCACAAAACGGCTACTTTCAAAATAACTTACATGTTTTGCATATATATTCAGATCAAATCCGTATTTTTCCAAAAATACTCCGGCATTAGTAATTCTTTCCGGAAATTCTTTATTTTTCACCATTTCTCCTTCTTCTTCAGCTCTTGAACGCATTGCGGTAAAGTTTGCAAATACTGAAAAAAGATTCCCGATTTTTGGACTTATTATTTCTGTTTCAATTCCAAAGTGATCTTCATTCCGGTTTTGATAAAATTCCAGAGTAATTCCGTTTTGTTCATATGTTCCGCCGCTAAGGCTGATAGCATTTTTTTGATTCACCAGGAAACCGGTTAGTGTAATATTGCCACTTTCAAATATTTTGCTTTGAAATCCAAGATCAAATTTAAAGCGATTTTCATTTACAGGATCAGTAAAATCTTCGGTCAGGGAGCCTTCTCTTGGCTTAATATTACCAAGGGCTGAATGGTAGAAGATGGCTGAACTACCTGAAATATTCCATGTCAATCCTAAAGAGGCCTGAAGTATTGAGGGTTGCCATTCATTAACAATCGGAACGACATCTTTGAATTGTGCTCCGCTTTCACCTATATCAAAAGCCCCATATTCATTCATATATGTTTTTGCCCATCTAAATCCGGCATCAATAGCAAAAGACCCAAAAATTTGTTCATCTGTAATAACACCTGAAATAGTTTCCAGGTCGCAGGGCCTTCCAATATAAAATCTCTTTCCGTCAGGAGCTATCCAATGATTATACAAACCACCAAATCTCAGGGTATTTGTGCTTGAAAGGCTTAATGCCTGAATCAGGTTTAAACCATATTCATGATCATATTCCGGAGTTTTGGTAACATCCTGAGTATTCATGTCAATTGCTTTATGAATTGGCTTTCTGTCTGAATAAAAAAGGTATAATTCGGTAGATGCTTTGCTATTTGGAGTGTATTTAAATCTAACATTTGAAAGAGTACTACGAATCTGGTTATAGGATGTAAGTTTTTCTTTTAATTTTTTTGTTGCAGGTTCCACAGCCAGTCCAATCTCTCTCATACCATTCAGAAAATATAAACTTGCATTTATATCAAATTTTTCCGATGGCTGCCATTGAAATCTGCCATAAACATTTCCAATTTTTTCGGCTGCATTTTTATTTTCCGGCCCGTCAGTTTTATCATAGCCCAAACCTGTAGCGTAAGAGAAATTATTATGTTTTCCTCCGTGGGATGCATGAAAGTGCATACTATTAAACGTACCGTATTCCATTTCAGCAGAAGTTTCTGTCTTTTCATAACTCCTCGTTTTTATATTAACGATACCGCTTAAACCTGAAAGACCGGTTATTAAGGCAGCACTTGAACGGATTATTTCCACTTGTTCAATATCACTGGCTGATATAAAGTAAGGCAACTCATGAAATTCTTTTTGCCAAATACCATTTATGGCATAATCCGGATAAGGATACTTTTGGCCCCTGACGGAGAAGAAATCTTTAACTTTTCTACCTCTTGATTCGGTCAGGGAACCGGGGACATATTTCAAAGCATCAATTAGCGTGACAGATCCCTGTCTTGCTATTTCTTCTCTGGTAACCTTGCTCGTTACGGCAGTCAGCGATAAGGGTTCGAGATTTGGAGTAGCTATATAATTCTGTTGTTTTCTTCCATAAACTACAACCGAATCAAAGGCTATCACCTCCTGCTTTAACTCTAAAGTAACAAAAGTAAAGGAATTCTTTTTCACGATAACTATCTTACTAACCGGCTGATATCCAACCATAGAAGCCTGGAGCTCATATCTTCCTTCCGGAACTTCATTAATTTCAAAACTTCCGTCATAAATACTGATTGTACCATACTTTGTACCTGCCAAAATAAGATTGACAGATTCAAGGCCCTTTTGGTCTGAGGCATCTTTAACCGTGCCACTAATTCCCTGTTCCATGTTCTGGGCAGAAAGTAAAAAAGTATTTATCAAAATAAACAGAGATAATAAATTTGTTCTTGAGATTAAATTTGAAATAATCATAATATTGATTTTTAAGAATTAAAAAATACATATGCCATATTCTGAATTTTACGCCGGTAGTTAAGATGAATAGCGAGAAATCGGTTTTTTTGGTGTAATATTAAATCTGCATAAGAGAAATATTATTTTTATATTTCAATCTTGTAGTAATTTCAAAATGTTATAGAACAGATCTGTCAAAAATGACAAAAGTAAAAGAAAATAATTTAAACCAAAAAAATAATTCTTTTAAATTGGCTTTTCCCGGGCGGAAAAATTTTCGGTATGTTTGTTAAACTAAAATTAAAAATATTAATATTTAGATATACTAATCGTTTATTGTTAAACACTTTGTAATCATCTTAATCAAATTATTATTTAAAAAATAATCTGTAACAGTAAATCATGGCTAATACACTAAATAAATATATACTCAACTTTTCTTTTAAAGGCACTGAATATTATGGATGGCAGTTGCAGCCAAAGTCTTTATCAGTACAATCTGTATTAAATAATGCCTTACAATTACTCATGAAGGAAGAAGTAATGACATATGGTGCAGGTCGTACAGATAAGGGTGTCCATGCATCTTTTTTTATTGCCCATTTTTGCTCTGCCGGAGAATTACCTGATAAGGATAAAAACTTTTTATTTAGATTAAACAGAATTCTGCCCAAAGATATTTACGTTCGCAGTGTACAAAAAACCACAAATTGCTTTCATGCCCGCTATAGTGCAATCAGCCGGACATATCAATATGTAGTTGCACGAAAAAAATCTTGTTTTATGAAAGATTTTTCCACATATATTTATGGAGATCTCGATTTAGGCAGCATGCAAAAGGCTGCTTCCATTTTAAAAGAATATAATGATTTTACAAGTTTTGCCAGGTTACATGGAAGTGCAGGTACTAATTTATGTGAAATCACCTGGTCAGAATGGATAGAAATAGATGATTATCTCATATATAAGGTAACAGCGAACAGGTTCTTAAGAAATATGGTCAGGTCGATTGCAGGCACTATGCTTGAAATAGGGATCGGCAAAAGAAAAGCTGAAGAGTTAAAAGTTATTATTGAAAAAAAAGATCGTAGTTTTGCCGGTAAATCTGCAGAGGCAAAGGGTCTTTTTTTAACAGGGATCAGCTATCCGGAAGAATATGGAATTAAAGTGCCTAAACAGGAATTCCCCTATTTTCTAATAAATTAAATCCCGTTTTAAAAGGAAGATTGAAACTAACTTTTATGCCAGCTTTATAGTTGGAAACAAATCAGGATTATTCCATATCCTCCATGATTGTTCAGCCTGTTGATGTAACATATCAAGGCCATTTTTTACAATTGCACCTCTTTTTTTCCCTTCCCTGAGGAATATTGTTTCAGATGGATTATATACCAGATCAAAGAGTATATGAGATGATGAGATATAGTTGTAAGGGATATCAGGAAAAGTATTTATTTCAGGGAATGTACCAAGAGGAGTGGTATTAATAATAAGTTGATGTTTCTCCATTATACTCCTGTCAATATCTTTATAATTTAGGAAGCTGTTGTTTTCTTTACGACTTACCATCAAATAGCTTATTTTAAGAGAGTTTAAAACGTATTTAACGGCTTTTGAAGATCCTCCCGTGCCAAGGATAAGGGCATTTGTAATATCGGGTTTTAGAATTGGAAGTAATGAATTTTTAAAACCATAAATATCTGTATTATATCCTGTCAGGCTGAAATTTTCAGCTTCCCTGTTGATTAACACTGTATTAACGGCTCCAATTATTTTTGCGTCCTTACTTATTTTATTAAGAAAACTAATAATTTTTTCTTTATATGGAATTGTAACATTAAAGCCAAGCAGAAGAGGATGGTCATTAATTATGTCGAATACTTCCTCAATATTTTTTATTGGAAAATTAAGATATGCATGATTATGTAACTTTTCCAGTTTGAATTTTTCGCGAAAATATCCTTGTGAAAATGAATGATGTAAGGGATATCCAATAAGCCCATATAATTTCATTTTTTCAGAGATTTGCTTATATATTCTATAATAATAACAACTGCTATTCCTAAAACGGCAAAGATCATAGCCATTAAAAAACTATTTAATGACTCCGGAAAAACATTTATTTCCGTAAGTGGTTTAATATGACCATATTTATCGGTATAAGTAGCTGTTACTTCTTTCCATGGCCAGATTTTATTAAGGGACCCCAGCATAAAACCAGCTAAAAGTATAATAGTAACATCATGAAATCTTTTTAATAACCAGGATAAAAGATTTGAAAAGCTAATAATCCCTATTAAAGCACCCAATATAAAAACAGCAAGGATATCTATTTTAAGTTCATTAACAGCATTTAAAATAAACTGATATTTACCTAAGAGCAATAAAATAAAACTTCCGGAAATACCTGGTAGTATCATGGCACATATTGCGATTACCCCGGAAACAAAAATAAACCAATATGCATTTGATGTTTCTGCGGGAGATATTGATGTAATCCAATATGCAATAACTATTCCGCTTATAAGGGAAAGAATTAGCTGCCTTTTTGCTTTAAGATAATTTTTAAAGATAAAAACTGCAGATGCGAGAATCAAACCAAAGAAAAAGGACCATATATTTACAGGATGATTTAAAAGCAGATATTCAATAAGATGAGACAGGGAAAATATGCCAATTAATATGCCTGTTGCTACAGTAATAAGAAAGTTTCCGTTTATATGTTTCCAGAATTCTTTAAGTTTAAATGAGAATAACAGTTTTAAGGCATTTAAATCAATAGATTTTATTGAAGAAATTAATTCTTCATAAATGCCGGTTATAAAAGCTATGGTTCCGCCTGAGACACCTGGTATAATATCTGTAGCCCCCATTGTCAGGCCCTTAATCAGAAGGCCTGTATAATTTCCGGCGTTTCTCATAACTTATATTTAAGGAATTTATCAGGTAAAAAATTAAAGAATGTATCACCTCTGAATCCCAGACGTAATGCTTCTAAAGCTACTATTTCAAATGGTGCAATATTGCCAAGATTTGTATTTGCACCTAAAAGGCTTATGAAATAAACCTGTTGATTCTTATTGGGAGCTTCCCAGATTATTTTTTCATGGGGGATCTTATTTGTTATACCTGAAATAATGTCTTTATTTACAGAGCCATCAGGATGATAAATTCCAATAGTGCCACTTTCCCTTGCCTCAGCAATTACTTTCCATGATCCGGATTCCAGCTCACTCTGCATGTTTTCAACCCATTCATCGGGACTTAATTCCACGTTCTTTACTTTATATCCGACTTCAGAAATAACCGTAAAATCTTTACTTAATTCTTTAATATATTTTAACTTTTCATTATGATCCATTTTGATACTTCCGTCTGAAATTTCAAGGTATTCCAGTCCGCATTTTTTAATAAAATCTCTATACTCTTTAAACATTCCCCGGATAATGAACAATTCGAACAAAGTACCTCCAAAATAAGGATTTAGGCCGGCTGATTTATATAAATTTACTTTTTCAACCAGGTTTTTTGTGATCAGGGCAGTACCAAAGCCTAGTTTTACAAGATCAGTATATTCAGCAGATGATTCTATAAATCCTTCAGCTTCTTTAACAGATAAACCTTTATCCATCATCATTGTCAGGCCATATTCCCGTGGCCGGGAAGATCTTTCCGGAGAAAAAGGCAAGTTGAAATTCATAGTGATTAATTATTTTTAAGCAGGTTTTTTATACGGTCGTCATTTTTCCCTTCAGGATAAAGAATAAAAAATTCTTCCAATTCTTTTTCATTTATTGCGAGGCCCTTTTCAATAAAAGCCAGTCCTGACTGCGGATCATTTAATTTAAAATAGGCAGCGGCAATATAATACAAAATACGTGACATATTAAAATTATGTCTGTAAGCTTCATGCAGAACAGTTAAAGCCTTTTTATATTCAGTTTTATTAATATAAAGAGTAGCCCACCTGATCCAGGCTTCATAGTCATTTGGGTCTAATTTTGTAGTTTGCCTGTAGCAGGTAACAGCTTCATTCAGTGACCCCATGCCTTCATAAATATCTGCAAGTGTATACCAATATTCAGAGTTTTTATTATCAAATTCAATTGCTTTGAGAATATAGGCAATAGCTTCCTCAATTCTTTTTAGATAATAATAGCTTATTCCGGAACCAAACCAGCCTTCCGGATTTGTATTATCTATATCAATAACTTTTTTATAAATTTTCAGTGAATTGTTATAATCTCCTGATTCCTCATAACATTCTGCCAGATAACACCATGCCTGAATATTTTCAGGTTCTAATTCAAGAAAATCATTATAAATATTGATTGCATTTTTAAAGTCATTATTTTCCGCATAAATATTTGCTTTATTAAAGTAGGCAGATGCGTAAGAAGGATTAAGTGCTATTGCATAATCATAAGCTTCCAAAGATTTTTCGGTTTCCAAAAGTTTATAATAAACTATACCTAAATTGAACCATACATTATCAGAGAAGGGGTCTTCATCGAGATATAAATTATAAAATCTCACACTTTGTTTATAATTATGTAATTTTTCATAAAAATATCCAAGATCATAGAGCACAGCAAGGTTATCAGATTCAAGTCCCCAGGCTTTTAAAAGATATTTAACTGCAAGCCTGTATTGCCTGATATTTTCATAGGTCATTGAAATATTAATCAAAATATCGACTTTATCATCTTCTGATTTTTCAAGGGCCAGTTCAAAAAGCTTTTCAGCTTCCCGTATTCTGCCCAGGTCTGTATAAGCACAACCTTTGAGAAGATACAATTCAGGGTTTTCCTTTTGCCATTCAGGCAACTTATTTATTAGTTCAATTGCCTGTAATGGTTTTCCATTTTCAATATATATATGAATAATTTTTATCAGAATATCAGGTGAGTTTGGATGTTGTGATATTGCAATTTCTGCAGCTTCATATGCCTTATTGAATTGACGCAGATCAAGATAATAATCAATAATAAGTTCAAACTCCTCCACATCAAAAAAGCGTGTATTGCTTTTTCTTACCATATCTTCATATCGTTCAATAACTTGTTGAAACTCGTTATCCTCTTGCATTCTTTCTCTTTCCGTATCCATATGAAATAATATATTGTGTCAAAATTAGAAATATTTTGAGAAGATTAGATTGAAACCATCTTTTTTTTTTATAAAGTATTTAATAAGATAAGAAATAGCCTGTATAGTTTTTATTTTAGGCATACTTTGATAGAGATGCTTTTTTATTTATTTTTGTTATTCTTATAAAATTTCTAAAATATATGTTTGAGAATTTAAGTGACAGACTGGAACGATCTTTTAAACTATTAAAAGGTGAAGGCAGAATTTCCGAGATCAATATTGCGGAAACGCTTAAGGATGTTAGAAGGGCACTCCTTGATGCCGACGTGAATTTTAAAATTGCAAAAAACTTTACTGACACTGTAAAAGCAAAAGCGCTTGGTTTGGATGTCCTTAAGGCTGTTAAGCCCGGACAGATGATGATAAAGATTGTCCATGATGAACTGGCATCTCTTATGGGTGGGACGAGTGTTGATATAAATTTAAAAGGGGCCCCTGCAATTATTTTAATATCAGGTTTACAGGGATCCGGTAAAACAACATTTTCAGGAAAGCTGGCTAATTATCTTAAAAGTAAAAAAGGAAAAAGGCCTATTCTTGTTGCCGGTGACGTATATAGGCCGGCAGCGGTTGAACAGCTCAAAATACTTGGTGAACAGATTGATATCCCTGTTTTTACTGAAGAAAATAATCTTAATCCTGTTAAAATCTCCAAAGAAGCTGTCAGATATGCAAAAAATATGGGATTTGATACTATAATTATTGATACCGCGGGACGTTTGGCAGTGGATGAAGAAATGATGAAAGAAATTACATCAATCAAAGAAGCAGTGAACCCTCAGGAAATTTTATTTGTTGTGGATTCAATGACCGGACAGGATGCCGTAAATACAGCTCGCTCATTTAATGAAAGACTTGATTTTGACGGAGTTGTTTTAACCAAACTTGATGGCGACACCCGTGGTGGAGCTGCTTTATCAATAAAAGCCGAAGTAAATAAACCAATAAAATTTATTGGAACAGGAGAAAAGCTGGATGCTATTGATGTTTTTCATCCTGAAAGAATGGCTGACAGGATACTGGGAATGGGTGATATTGTATCATTAGTTGAAAAAGCACAGGAACAGTTCGACCTGGAAGAAGCCCGCAAATTACAAAAGAAAATTGCTAAAAATCAGTTTAATTTTAATGACTTCCTCTCTCAGATACAACAAATTAAAAAGATGGGAAACATTAAAGATTTAGCCTCAATGATCCCGGGTGTAGGGAAAGCAATTCGCAACCTTGATATTGATGACAATGCATTTAAAGGGATTGAGGCGATTATTTTTTCCATGACAGCTCTTGAAAGAGAGAACCCCGGAATCCTGAACGGATCAAGAAGAAAAAGAATTGCAGACGGAAGCGGAACATCCATTCAGGAAGTAAATAAATTGTTAAAGCAATTTGATGAAACCCGTAAAGTAATGAAAATGTTTAGCAGCAGTGGAGGTAAATTACCCCGAATGGCAGGTAACCCTATGCTGAAATAAAGTGGCCGGCTTTCAGCTAATACTTTTTTTAAAAAACAATATCTGTAAACTATTTTTCAGACTTTAGTATCTATAATTATAAAAAAATTTAATATTCGAATTATGCAATTAATAGATGGAAAACTTGTTGCAAGTGAAATTAAAAAAGAAATAGCCGCAGAAGTAAATGAAATGATCCTGTCAGGTTATAAAAAGCCTCATTTAGCCGCAATTCTGGTTGGCAATGATGGTGCAAGTTTAACCTATGTTAACAATAAAGTAAAGGCTTGTTCTGAAGTAGGCTTCACTTCCACCCTCGCCCATTTTGATGAAAATATAACAGAAGATGAATTAATTGCAAAAGTCATTGAATTCAATAATAATGATGATGTTGACGGATTTATAGTCCAATTACCTCTCCCTTCCCATATCAGTGAACAAAGAGTGATAGAAAACATCAATTATTTGAAAGATGTTGATGGTTTTCATCCTGTTAATTTAGGAAGGCTGGTCATTGGCCTGCCATGTTATTTATCAGCAACACCTTCGGGAATACTTGATCTGATTAGGTATTATAAAATTGAAACAAGAGGTAAACATTGTGTTGTTATTGGAAGAAGTAATATTGTGGGCAAACCTGTCAGTATTTTAATGGGACAAAAAACATATCCAGGTGACTGCACTGTAAGTCTTTGCCACAGTCGAACAAGTAATCTTGCTTCCCTTTCAGCTTCTGCCGATATTTTAATTGCCGCAATTGGTATCCCTGAATTTGTAAAAGGGGATATGGTAAAAGAAGGTGCGGTTGTGATTGATGTAGGGACAACTCGTGTTCCATCCGGTTTAACTAAATCCGGATTTAAACTAAAAGGAGACGTTAAATTTGATGAAGTTGCCCCTAAATGCAGTTATATTACGCCTGTACCAGGAGGTGTCGGCCCAATGACAATTGTATCCCTTTTAAAGAATACTTTAAAAGCTGCAAAAAAAGAAATATATAAATAAAAGATGTTTAAAATTTTATTCTTTTACATTCGTTCAGGCACTTCTATTCCCAGGAGGTACATTCCTCTGTAAATAACACTTCCGCAAATTTGTGATAATAAAAGACGATAATTTCTAATATTTTCATTCTCTGCCTGAAGGATTGAATAATCATGATAAAACTGATTATATTCCTTTGCGATATCGTATAAATAATTGGCTATTAAAGATGGATTATAAGAATCGGCAGCAGCATAAATAACAGATGAGTATTCGTGTATTAATTTTAAAAGGGTTATTTCTTTTTCATTAAAATCATTTTCTTTTGCCGGTCTAAAATCAGTTGTTTTGGCTTTTCTTATAACTGATTGTATCCTTGCATATGTATACTGAATAAAAGGCCCCGTATTTCCGTTAAAATCAATAGATTCTTTTGGGTTAAAGACCATATTTTTTTTAGGGTCAACTTTTAAAATGAAATATTTAAGGGCACCAAGTCCGATTTTTTTATAAACATTCCGTTTATCAGCTTCATTATAATAATCGGGTTTACCCAGCTCATTGGCCATTTGGCGGGCAGTATCAATCATTTCATCTATTATATCATCAGCATCCACAACAGTTCCCTCCCTGGATTTCATTTTGCCATCAGGCAATTCAACCATCCCATAAGAAAGATGATAAAGTTTATCAGCCCAATCGAAACCAAGTTTTTTTAAAACAAGAACAAGTACCTGGAAATGATAATTTTGTTCATTTCCAACAACATAAATATGATTATCAAAATTTGTTTCGGAAAATCGCTGATTAGCTGTGCCTATATCCTGTGTCATATAAACAGAAGTTCCGTCGGAACGGATAAGAAGCTTATGATCCAATCCATCGTTTGTTAAATCTATCCAAACTGACCCATCCTCTTTCTTAAATAGTTTCCTATCTTCAAGCCCTTTCATAACAAGCTTTCTGCCTTCAAGAAAAGTTTCTGATTCATAATAAATTTTGTCGAAATTAATTCCAAGCAGGTCATAAGTTTCATCGAAACCATCATAAACCCAGGAATTCATCATTTTCCACAAGTTGATTATATTGGAATCATTATTTTCCCATTTTCTCAGCATTTCACGTGCTTCAAGTATTAATTGAGAACTTTCCTCTGCCTGGGCTTTGCTCATACCAGAATTTATCAGCCCATTTATTTCTTTTTTATATTCAGTTTCAAATTTAACGTAATAATCACCTACTAAATGATCCCCTTTTTTGCCGGAAGATTCAGGAGTCTCACCATTTCCCCACTTTTGCCAGGCAAGCATTGATTTGCAAATATGGATACCCCGGTCATTAACCAGATTAACTTTACTTACCTTATTCCCTGTTTCCTGAAAGATCCTTGAAATGGAAAAACCAATAAGAATATTACGAATATGTCCCAGATGA
This sequence comes from uncultured Bacteroidaceae bacterium, assembly GCA_964563105.1. Lineage (GTDB taxonomy): Bacteria > Bacteroidota > Bacteroidia > Bacteroidales > CAYVTV01. Next base: position 111,057 of record CAZLXM010000001.1, on the reverse strand, counting down.
AGCGGTTTATTTGTATTGGGGGAGGAAAATTCGACCATTATATGTTTGTTGGTCTTTGGGAGATCAAAAAAGCTACTTTTAGCAGCAAAGTAAAGAAAGTTATTCCAGAATAAAAGACTAAGTTCGATATTAAGAAAGCCTTTAATAACATTATAAGATTCAATCTCCTTTAAATTCTGTTTCAAATATTCTCCCAGGCTGACAGCAGTTTCCTGAAGATTTTTTCCGGTGAATTTCAAAAGCGGAAATATGACTATTGTAAAATCGCCTTTAAATTCTTTACGTGTTTTTTGAATTGTTATAAAATTCGGTTTTAATTCTGCATTAAAGAGGTCTTTCATGGCAGCAGACACTTTCTCTGCAATAACATTCTCAATATCTGTCATTCATTTTATTTTTAAAATTGAATTGCAAAGATACATAAAAACAAAAGTGTCACCATTTCTGATGACACTTTTGTCTAACTAACCCTAAAACTACCTATGAAAAAAAACTAACTAAAACTAACTATGAAAAACCTACTAACTATGAAAAACTATTATTTTATATTTCAAATATCGTGCCAAAATTAAAATTGACTTCCGGTCAATTTCTATTCATTATAACGCTAAATTAATAAAAATGTTTCATAAAACAAATAAATATTTTCATTAATTCTCATTTCCCTGCATCATAAGAACTTCGGCTAATTCCTCATTTAATCACGTCAAATAACTATATTCAGGGATCAATAATCTTATTCAGTTCTATCAAAAAACATAATACTCTGAAATAAATTCTGATCTATATAAAAATGATCAAATTTTGTTCCAAAATGTAATGAAATTATAAAAATTAATAATATTTAAGATTAATTTAACAATCAGTTAGTATAACAAATTGATATTCAGGAAATAAGTTTAAGTTTGTTGAATATTTCTTTATAGATCCGATTTTATTAAAGAATTAATTTTTAAGAATTTTATTAAATCATATATATTTTTGAAGGAAGTCTTTTGATTTCTCTGATAACAGGACCAAATCCAGACATTATTTCCCTTCTGCACTACGATACGGTCATCTTCTGCTTTTTCTTCAGATATATTAAATCCTGCCCTTTTTAAGGCTTTTTTAGTCCAATTTAGAATGACAGGGTTATTTGCTTCTAAAAAAATGTTATTTGCCCTTTTTTCCGCCAACTCTATTTCTCCCGTTAATTGATTAAAATTTAAATCAGGCGAATGAAAAATTTCATTGAAATTTCCATTTATGACCATATCTTCAGGCGAACCATCAAATATTTTATTATCATGTATTATTAACAGTTTATCCGGAAATCTCAATGCAATTTCTATATCGTGGGTACTCATAATCACTGTTTTTCCCAGGGATGAAAGTTTTGACAGTAAGCCGGCAAGCTCATATTTATTTGGAAGGTCAAGAAATGCGGTTGGCTCATCAAGGACTATTACCGGGGTATCTTGGGCCAGAGTTCTGGCAATCATTGCCCTCTGTCGTTCTCCGTCGCTTATCCTGAATATTTGTTTATTTAACAACTCATTAAGTCTGGTTGAATCAATTGCTTTGTGAACTTTGTCCAGATCTTCTTTATTCATTAATCCTAACCAGTTAGTATAAGGGAACCTCCCAAGTGATATAAGTTCAAATACAGTCATCCTGCCGGAAACCGGCAAGTTTGTGGAAACGAATGAAACTAATTTTGCATAATCTGTAATGCTATAATTTTCAAGCACTTTTTCATTTAAAGTAATTTTACCATTAAGGTAAGGAAGGAGCCTTACCAGAGACTTCAATATTGTGCTTTTACCTGTTCCGTTTCTGCCAATTAAAATAATAAATTCTCCACGTTCAAAGGTCCCTGAAAAATTTTGAATCAAAGAAACCTTCTTTTGAGCAGACAGATACCCAAAACTCACATTTTCGAAAGTAAATATATTATTTGTCTTATTCATGTAAAAATTTTTGTTTTCCTGTAATTATCCATATAATAACAGGGATACCAATCAAAGATGTAACCGCATTTATTGGAAGGATTGTTTGTGATCCAGGTAACTGAGATATAATATCGCTTAAAAGCATAGCAGATGCACCTGTTAAAAAACATCCTGCAAGAAGAATAGCATGTTTTGATGTGTTAAACATCATCCGGCAAATATGCGGTATTGCTATTCCAATGAACCCTATTGGGCCACAGAAAGCGGTCACTGTTCCGGTTAGCAGGCTGGTACTGATAAAAACAATTATTCTGTACCTGATAATATTTACACCCATTGTTTTCGCATAGTCTTCTCCTAAAAGCATGGCATCGGAAGGTTTAATAATAAACAGTGAGAGAAGCATTCCCGGAATGAATCCTGCGAGTAAAACAGGTAACTGATCGGGTGTTACGCTATTTACGCTTCCCATTGTCCATATAACAAATGCTTTTAATGCCGATTCACCGGAAAAATACTGAAGGATACTGATAATAGCAGAGATACCGCTTCCAAGCATAATACCAAGTATCAGGATTGTAATTATGTCTTTGGCCCTTAGTGAGAGAATAAGAATCAGAAGCAGTACGCCGGCAGCTCCTGTCCATGCAGCAATAATTAATAACCAGGCCGATGAAATATCAAATATATTTGCGCCAAAATATGAGCTAAATCCCAGCACAACCAGGGCCACACCCAGGCTGGCACCTGAACTGATGCCTAAAACATAAGGTCCTGCAAGCGGATTTCTGAAGACGGTCTGCATTTGCAGTCCGCTGACTGACAAGGCAATACCCGCTATCAGTGCTGAAGCCACCCGGGGTAAACGAAAATAATGCAATGCCATCCATTCCGGAGAATTATCATTCTCAATAAAAATAAGCCTTACCAGTTTACTAAAAGGAATAAATACTGATCCTACATAAAAATCTATTATTAGAAGAAACAACAGAATCAGGGTCAATAATGATAAAAGCAAAATGTTTCTAATTAACATTCCGGCGCTAAATTTTTTCAGCTATGGCAACAAGTTCTGCAAGTTCCTTCCGAATCTTATTATAATATTTATTTAATTTCTCTCCCTCTTTAATAATTGGATTATTTATCATTGAAATGAGTTCATTTCTTTTTTTAACAATTTCATGTACTACTTCACTGAATTTTTCCCCACTTATGTCAGGATTGAAATGTTTTAATGTAAAACATTGGGTAAGAAGTTCATATGTGAAATAATTAACATCTTTTTTTAGTTTTCTTTTACTTGCCATAAATCATTTTTTTAGATATAATTAATTTTTAAGAAATCTGTTCAATAAAGGTATGTTATAAAATTAAAATATTTTTCTCAATGATAAAATTATATATTAGCAGGGATAATTTTAACAATAAATAGGGAGGTATTATGATCTTAAATCATATTAATCATTATAAAGCAAACGTTTATAATAAAACAATTCGTTATTTTTCATTATTCCGGGATGAAATATTTTTATAAGATCATCTAGTATCATATCAGCCCTTAATGCTCCTGATTCCCAAAAATCATTTCCTCCCCTTTCATTAGACCTTGCATTATTATTAAATACATTTTGCTGTTGAACAACTTTAATCTGTTTAAATCTTTCATCACGTGCTATCAAATCATTCAATGATGTAGCTGTACCACAATTTATCCAGACATCAGCTTTTAATGAATTTATATACACTGATTCCAGTGCAAGTGGTATATAATCAACAGACTCATTAGTCTTCCAGAGATAATCCCCTCCGGCATCTTCAATGAACTTTGCTGTAAACGATTGTCCTCCCGCCATATACCAAGTGTCTTTCCATGGTAATCCCGTTAATACCAGGGGTTTCTTCTGTGCTTTTTCTGCCAGATGTTTTAAATTCAGATAATTATTTCTTATTACATTAAATATAGAATCTCCTTTTTCCTCACATTCATAAAGCAACGAAAACAGCTTTATCCATTCAGCTTTTCCAAGTGGATGATCTTCAAGAAAATCTGCTATCAGCATCGACGGGATCCCGGCCGAATATAATCTGTCAGCTATTCCTGCAACAGAAGATTCAAGGCCGTATAAAAAAACAAGATCAGGTTTGATTTTAATAATAGTTTCATAATCAAGTGAAGGAGGATACCCAATATCAAAAACCTCTCCTTTGTTATAGTTATTTCGAAGAGTATTATTATAAAAATAATCTTTTCCTGAAACACCTTTTATTGTTTCAGTTTTTTCAAGTGCTGTAATGTAACCAATATGAGTTGTGGAAAAACAAATAACAGATTTTAGCGGAATAGAAATAAAATTAACTTTTAATAAACTGTCGGGAATTTGAATTTCAGGTTTAGCCAGTAAATATGAATAATTCTCATTATCAGCTCTTTGCCAGGGTTTAAAAACTTCAACAAGGTAAAAATTTTCAGATTTTAAAATGCTGAAAGTAGTTGAAAACTCAGTATTAGTTAGGGTTTTAACAGATTTCAATGAATTTGTTTTACTTACACACGAAAGAAGAAATATTGAAAACAATATATGGATTACCGGCAATTTCATTTTTTATCGGGTCTGGAGAGCATGAGTTTTTTATTAAATATTTTTTGCTCATTAAATATTTCAATCAGATATATTCCTGAAGGGAATCCTGTCAGGTTAATTTTTTCCAGTTTATCATTTTGAATAACATACTCTGCTAAAAGGGAACCATACAAATTAAAAAGCTTTAATCTGGCCCCTCTCATACTTTCCATATGAGTAATGATCCAAAATTCATTAATTGCAGGATTTGGGAATATAATGAATGGACCTTCTTTATGGTTAAGGGGAAGAATCACCTGATCTATCAGATGAAGAACGCCATTTGAAGCTTTAATATCAAATTCAAATAAGCAGGCAAAATCATAAAAAATTCGTGAATTATTTATATTTATTGGTATATCAATGTTTGAAAGTGTATTAAGTATTAATCCATTATAGAGGGATGAGGATTCGTAAATATCTTTAACAATATGATTTTTAATAAGAGAAGCAAGTTTACCTTCAGGGTCTGATTGAATTAAATCCATTGCTCCGGGGAATAAACTATTGAAAGCCTCATTAGTTGGTGCAAAAATAGTATAGGGCCCATTTTTCTCAAGAGATTGAGATAATCCTGATGACAGGATTGCAGCAGATAATGTTTGAAGTTCCGGGCGGTTTGTAAGCAAATCCATTAAAGTTGATGCAGTGTCAGGGACATAAAATGGATCATATCCCGGGACAGTTGTCCTTCCGGTTTCATCTTTATCCAGCCATGGTTTCAATTGCTTTGCCGGCAGAGAATAATAATCCCAGCAGAGATGAAACTTTGAAAAATAATCATTTTTTGGATTAATGCAGTTTGCATCTCCACCTGTAAGATTTCCAACAATAAGCCCAAAATTATTTAATAATGGCGCACCTGAAGACCCACCCTGTGTCGCTCCCTGATCCCATTCAGTAACACGCCAAAAACCGCCCGGAGTGGATGAAAAAAGCCAACCCGGAGGATTAACATTTTGGTATTGACTTGTCAGAGGATTATTATTTGTTGAAATCTTTTTTACATCTCCATTTGGATGATGTATGCAAACAGATGACGGGGCAGGAGTTGAAGAGGTGGTCCATCCGGCAAAATATGGATTATAGGTTTCAGGAATACCTTCGGATAAAAGTAAAAGGCTGAAATCCAAACTATCTGAAGTTGCTTTAATTTCTGATCCGGCGATTGTTTTATTTGAAGGCCCGTCCGAACCATTGCACTCAGGAGATTCATATCCAAAATAAAAAATTGCAGAATTTGCCTCAGATGTTTTTTCTATACAATGGTTGGCAGTTAGCAGGTAAGGAATTCCATCACCGGATGTATTATTAATTAGTGCTCCGGAACAAAGGACAGAATTTGAGCCTGAAGAGAAAATAATCCTGCATACTGAACGTTTTATCTCCTGCCAGTTATCTCCGGCATGACAATTGATATCAACATTGCATGATTCAGATGTTCTGAACCTGCTGTCTTTTTTTGTCCCGTGTTTATACAAATCAATATAAAAATGAGTAACTGAGCCAATATTCAATTGTCCAAAATCAGGCAATGAATCAGGGATTTGTAGTTCAATAATAATTCTTTCCCCCTCGATGGAAGAAACAGGAAAATTTCCTGATGGTTTATTACTTCTATGATCGAAACTACCTTTAATTTCATTTTGTTCAGGATCATAAAGGAAAAGCCGGACACCCTTATTCAGCAAAAATTTATTAAAAAAGACGGATATTGCATAAGCATTTTCCGAATAAATTTCCAATCTCCAAACTTTAAGACTATCAGTTATATATTCCCATTTTCCGGAATTATCAGGATTAAAGTCTACAGAATAATTCCAGCCAACAGGTAATGGTTTTTTGCCATCGTAGGCTTTTTCAAAAGATATTTCTTCTAAAACCCAGTTATAATCAAATAATGGCATTTTACGTATGTCTATTCCGGTTTTCTTTTTATCGTAAGGTAATGGATCCCCGCCGTAAGAAACTTGTCCGCTCAAATCAGCGAAAACAACGAAATTGAAAAGAGTTATAATTATCAGATATATGAATTGCCATCGTGGCATAAACTATTTATTTAATCTCTGACTAACAGCTTCAATAATAGGTTATTCAATTACCAGGACTACTCTATTAACATACCCTTAATATTATCAACACAAATATAACTTGGGGTTAAGAGGCCAAATTCATTTTTCCGGGATGAATCAAATGAGAAAACAAGATATTTGATAAAACCAAAAAACGAAAGATTAAAATTAGTCCAGGTATTACCAATAAAATCAGGAATATCCTGATGATTAAAACTTGCAAGCATAATAGAAATCGTTCCGGCCTCTACATTATATTCATTTATCCCTGTTAATTTGAGTTCAAAGAAGTCAGGATCAGTTCCGTCAACCCCTCCAAATTTTGTAGTGAAATCATCTCCATTTAACATTGAATAATAGGCATATGCGGAATTACAAAGGGCAATGTTTGTGATTTTTTGCGGAATTAAAAATTTAATAGTATCAGAAGTGCCTGAAGAATACAAAACTGCATAATTACTTGATTTATCTGCTCCGGATCCCGCAATGCTGCTATATTGATTTAAATATCCAGGAGTTTGTACATCCGTATGATTAGATATGGAAAAGCCTGTCCAGCTTTGCCATTCATCATTATAATCATTACTAAAAAATGCATTTCCTGATGTAAAACCTCCGGACCCATCCGAACCATTCCAAAATCCATTTGTTCCAAGATCAAATTCTTCAAAACCTATAAAATCACTTGGAAACTTATCTTTTAAACATGATGATAATAGAATTGAATATAAAAAAGTAAGAAAAATTAATCTTTTCATTTAAAAATAATTTAGTTAATTCATTGTTAATTGCATCGTTCTGACAGAAACCCGAAATATTTTCATTTTCTTTTTGTAAACAATAATACATAAGGGTTTCATAAGAAATAATGTTTTAAATCAAAAATTTTAAAAATAAAAAATGATTAAACCTGATAAGCAGGGTTTAATAAAGAAATTCATTTATTTTATGATCATAATTTATTAATTCGGACAAATATAGAAAAAAGAACTCATCTTTCTTAAGTAACATTAATTGTTTACTTAAAATAAGCCTACAGTATCATTTTTATTATCTTTGAGGAGTTCATAATAAATTTCATGAAGAAGTCTGATATAGAGAAGAGAATTCATTTTTTAAGGGAAAGCCTTGATGAGCATAATTACTTATATTATGTTGAAGCAAAACCTTTAATATCGGATTTTGAATACGACAGTTTAATGTCTGAACTGATCCGGCTGGAAAAGGAAAATCCCGAATTTTATGATGATACCAGTCCATCGGTAAGAGTTGGAAGTGATATTAATTCCGAATTCACTCAGATACATCATCAATATCCGATGTTATCACTGGAAAATACATATTCTAAGGAAGAAGTTGCTGATTTTGACAAGAGGATAAATAAGGCCCTTAATAGCAATTATGAATATATCTGTGAATTAAAATTTGATGGTGTTGCCATCAGCCTGCGATATGTTAACGGTCGCCTGTTATATGCAGTTACCAGAGGTGACGGAGAAAAAGGAGATGATGTTACTGCAAATGTAAAAACTATTCGCAGTATTCCTTTAAAGCTTACCGGCTTTGATTATCCTGATGTGTTTGATATCCGGGGAGAGATATATATTCCTTTAGATAAGTTTTCCCAGATGAACCAGGAAAGAGAAGAGTCTGGTGAGACAGTATTTGCAAATCCCCGGAATGCGGCAGCAGGAACATTAAAATTACAAAATTCAAGTCAGGTTGCCCGGCGTCCCTTAGAATGTGTTTTGTATTCTTTAAACGGAGAAGACCTTCCTTTTGATAATCATTATGATAATCTATTAAAATCAAAGGAATGGGGATTCAGGATACCGGAAATTATTGTTAAAGTATCCGATATTAATGGCGTATATCGTTTTATTGATTTTTGGGAAAAGGAAAGGGAAAAATTATCCTATAATATTGATGGTATTGTAATAAAGATAAATTCAACAGATCAGCAGAGAGAACTTGGTTTTACAGCCAAAATACCCCGATGGGCTATAGCATTTAAATATAAAGCTGAACAAATTTCAACTAAACTATTAAATATTTCTTTTCAGGTTGGTCGAACCGGATCAGTAACACCTGTAGCTAATTTGCAGCCTGTTCATCTTGCCGGAACTGTTGTTAAGAGAGCCAGTCTCCATAATGCTGATCAGATGGCACTTCTGGATCTTCATGAAAATGATATTGTTTATGTGGAAAAAGGAGGTGATATAATACCAAAAATTACAGGAGTTGATGTTTCACTAAGAAAACCGGGTGCCAAAACTTATAATTTTATCACTAAGTGCCCCGAATGTGGGACTGAGCTTATACGCAAACAGGATGAAGCAGCTTATTATTGTCCCAATCAGGATAATTGCCCGCCTCAGATCAAAGGCCGGATCATTCATTTTATAAGCCGCAAAGCGATGAATATTAATACTGCTGAAGCTACTATTGATTTGCTTTTCAGAAATAAATTAATAAAAGACGCTTCCGATCTTTATAAACTGGAATTTTCACAGCTTATTAAGCTGGACAGGTTTGCGGAGAAATCTTCAAATAATCTTCTCCGTAGTATTCATGAATCTAAAAAAGTTCCATTTCCAAGAGTACTTTATGCATTGGGGATCAGATTTGTGGGTGAGACTGTTGCAAAAAAACTTGCATCTCATTTCCAGTCTATTGATGCACTTATGGATGCTTCATTTGACGATCTCACCGCTGTTGATGAGATTGGAGAAAAGATTACGGAAAGTATTCTTCAATATTTCAAACGACCTGAAAATATTGAAATTATCAACAATCTTAAATTAGCAGGATTGCAAATGAATATTGTAGAAGAAGAATTTATACCTTTAAGTGCAAAATTAAACGATAAAAACTTCGTTATTTCAGGTGTTTTTGAAAATATTTCACGAACAGAAATTAAACAATTAATCGAATCGAATGGTGGAAAAATACTCTCCAATGTTAGCTCCAATACAGATTTCCTGCTTGCCGGAAGAAATATTGGTCCGGAAAAACTTAAAAGAGCTGAAAAATTTAAAATTAAAATAATAAGTATAGATACTTTTAATGAAATGATACGTTAAAAGAATAAAAAAAGACACTTTTAATGAAATAATACGTTAAAAGAAAATAAATGATGATATTTTTAATTAAAGGCATCTTTAAATGATTATAAATTTATAGCTTTACTACTAAACAATACCTTTTAATAAATTTAAAATAAATGTTTATTAACAATATATGTAAAATATAATACAGGTATTTTGCGTATTTTATAATATTATATAATTAGTATGTTTAAAAATTTAAGACTCAAAATCGGTGATACATTGTTACGAAAGAAAAAAAAGCGTATCACCCGTTCAAAACAGGTTCAAAATTTTACTTCGGCTAAAACTGCCTGTATTGTATTTGACGGACTGGATGTTACAGAATTAACATTTATAAAAAAATACAGAGAACATCTTCAATCATATGATATTAATGTTTTTCTTCTGGGATATATTAATAGCGACAAGATGCCTTCTGAATATTTACTTCTTAAAAATTCTTTAATGATAAGTAAAAATGATCTCGATCTTTTTTACAGGCCAAAAAAGGAAATTTGTCAAAAATTTCTTGCAAAAAAGTTTGATATGCTAATTGATTTGAGTATTAATAATTTTATGTGCTTAAGATATTTAGCAGTTTTATCAGCAGCATTTTTTAAAGTAGGTAAATATACTGAGATGCTCAATGATTATGATATGATGATTAATATTAGAGAGGATTCAACAGTTCAATACCTTGGAGAGCAGATATTACATTATGTCGGCAGGCTTAATAACCCTTTGGATCCTTCTTCTGCTAACACAACCCCAAAACGTTAACAAGATTTTATGAAGGTAAATAAATTTTCAGGAACAGGTGTGGCTATAATAACGCCATTTAGAAAAAACGAAAGTATTGATTTTAAAGCACTGGAAAAACATATAAATCATCTTATCAATAATGAGATTGATTATATTGTCGTACTTGGAACTACCGGCGAAACCCCTGTGCTTAGTAAGGATGAGAAAAAAGCTGTTACATGTTCTTTGGTTGAAGTTGTCAATAAAAGAGTCCCTGTTGTTTTAGGCATTGGAGGCAATTATACAAATGCAGTTATAAATGACATTAAGGACACTGATTTTATCGGAATTGATGCTCTTTTAAGTGTTTCCCCCCCCTACAATAAACCAAATCAGACAGGACTTTATCTTCATTACAAAGCAATTGCAGAGACAAGTCCGGTTCCTGTAATAATTTATAATGTTCCAGGCAGAACAAGTTCAAATATCTCTGCTGACACAATAGTAAAATTATCTAATGATTTTAAACAAATTATTGCTGTAAAAGAAGCTTCTGGCAATATGCAGCAGATAATGAACATATTAAAATACAAATCAGACAGCTTTCAATTGATTTCGGGTGATGATAGTATTTCATTGCCTTTAATCTCACTTGGGGCCGGCGGTGTAATATCTGTTATTGCCAATGCTTTTCCGCTTGAATTTTCACGGATGGTGCGTTTCTGTTTATCAGGAAAGATGGATGAAGCCAGAAAAATTCATTATAAGCTTTTACCTATAATGGAGGCTATATTTGCGGAAGGCTCCCCTGCAGGTGTAAAAGCCATTTTGGAAATTCTTGGGATTTCTTCAAACTATTTACGTTTGCCACTTGTTCCCGTAAGCAGGGAGTTATATAAAAAACTGGAAAAAATGACCGGGGCCATTAAAACCGGCCAGTGACAAATTGTTAATAAGCAAGGTGTAAACAGATAGTCTTTATTTAAAATTTTTATTATCCTGCCCTGGTATTATTTTTCTACTGTTTCAGGCCCCGGCCCGGCCATGGCAATTTTTATATTTTTTACCACTTCCACAAGGGCAGGGATCATTTCTTCCAACTTTTTTCTCAACTCTTACAGGTTGTGCTGCACCCTGTCCAGGCTTGGATTCTCCTGAAGGATCATTATATTTTGGTGTTTCATGTTTTGAGGCACTGAATTTACTCAGATCCAAGCGTTTTGGAGGTTGAGCTTTTTGCACGCCGGATGAGTCAGCTATCGGGATATGACCTTTCATGAGTGTAGCTACCACTTCCCTGTTAATTTTGTCTATCATCTGACTAAAGAGATTAAAAGATTCAAATTTATAAATCAGAAGCGGGTCTTTTTGTTCATAGGAAGCAGTTTGTACAGATTGTTTCAGGTCATCCAGCTCTCTTAGATGCTCTTTCCAGTTTTCGTCTATAGTTGCAAGAACTGCGGTTTTTTCAAATGAACGCATTATTTCTCTTGCCCCTGTTTTAAAAGCTTTTTCAAGATTTGTAACAACCCTGTAAACACGGAAACCATCACTTACCGGAACTACAATGTTTTCATAAACAGCAGCCTGTTTCTCAAAAACATCCTTAATTACAGGAAAGGCTTGTTTTGCCAGAGTATCTTCTTTTCTTTTGTAAGTTGATAAAATATAATCTAATATTTTATCAGATATTTCTGAACTGCCTGAAGAATTAAACTCTTCGATTTTGACAGGTGATTCAATTGATAAAGTGCGGATGAGCTCATAATTAAATCCCTCATAATCATGATCATCATGAAATTGTTCTACAATACTTTCCACTACATCATGAAACATATTATTTATATCCACACTTAATCTGTCTCCGAATAATGCATGTTTACGTCTTTTGTATATTACTTCTCTTTGTGAATTCATCACATCATCATATTCGAGAAGCCGTTTACGTATTCCAAAGTTATTTTCTTCTACTTTTTTCTGTGCGCGCTCAATTGACCTTGATATCATAGAGTGGGTTATCACCTCCCCTTCTTTTAATCCCAGCTTATCCATTAAACCGGCTATCCTTTCTGATCCAAAAATGCGCATAAGATCATCTTCAAGGCTAACATAGAAGCGTGATGACCCGGGATCTCCCTGGCGTCCTGAACGGCCTCTGAGCTGACGGTCTACTCTTCTGGACTCATGACGTTCACTTCCAATAATGGCTAGTCCATTTGCATCTTTCACTTCTTGTGAAATTTTAATATCAGTTCCTCTCCCGGCCATGTTTGTTGCAATTGTCACCTGTCCTTTTTTTCCTGCCTGGGCAACAATGTCAGCCTCACGGGCATGAAATTTAGCATTTAAAACATTATGTTCTATTCTTTTTAATTTAAGCATACGGCTAAGAAGCTCTGATATTTCGACCGAAGTAGTCCCGACGAGCACCGGCCTGCCCTGCGAAATAAGTTCTGTTATCTGATCAATAATTGCATTGAACTTTTCACGCTTTGTTTTATAAACAAAGTCCTCTTCGTCGTTTCTAATCACCGATTTATTTGTCGGGATAACAACAACATCCAGTTTATAAATATTCCAGAATTCCCCGGCTTCGGTTTCAGCAGTACCGGTCATTCCTGCAAGTTTATGATACATTCTGAAATAATTCTGAAGTGTAATTGTAGCCCATGTCTGTGTGGCAGCTTCAACCTTTACATTTTCCTTAGCCTCAATCGCCTGATGCAATCCATCAGAATATCTTCGGCCTTCCATAATCCTGCCGGTTTGCTCATCCACGATTTTAACTTTGTTATCCAAAACCACATATTCAACGTCCCTTTCAAAAAGAGTATAAGCCTTTAGTAACTGATTTACAGTATGGATACGTTCGGATTTTACTGCATAATTCTGTAATAACTTATCTTTTTTAATTAAACGTTCATGCTCGTTCAGATCAGATTTTTCTATTTCCGCAATCTCACTCCCAATATCAGGAAGAATAAAAAACTCAGGATCTTCAGGAGAACTAATAAGATCTATACCCTTGTCTGTCAGCTCAATTGCATTTTGTTTTTCTTCAATAACAAAATACAATTCATCAGTAACAACAGGCATATTCTTATTATTATCCTGCATATAAAAGTTTTCTGTTTTTAGTAAAAGTGACTTATTTCCTTCTTCGCTGAGCAACTTTATAAGTACTTTATTTCTGGGTAATCCTTTGTGCGCACGTAGGAGCATAAGTCCTGCCTGTTCGGAATTTTCTTCCTGAAGGAATTTTCTTGCATCATTTATAACTTGACTTACAAGTCTTTTTTGCGCATCAACAATGCGTTCAATTCTTGGCTTAAGTTCCTGAAATTCCTGATTTTCGCCTTTGGGAATTGGCCCTGAAATTATAAGAGGTGTCCTTGCTTCATCAATTAATACGGAGTCTACCTCATCAACTATTGCATAATTATGTTTGCGCTGTACAAGGTCTTCGGGACTAAGTGCCATATTATCCCTGAGATAATCAAAGCCAAACTCATTATTTGTGCCATAAGTTATATCAGCATTATAAGCTTTTCGCCGTTCTTCGGAATTAGGCTGGTATTTATCAATACAATCAACAGTTAAACCATGAAACTGATAAATTGGCCCCATCCATTCAGAGTCTCTTTTAGCCAGGTAATCATTTACTGTAACTATATGAACTCCTTTTCCGGTTAATGCATTTAAAAAAACCGGTAATGTAGCTACCAGGGTTTTCCCTTCACCTGTTGCCATCTCTGCAATTTTCCCCTGATGTAATACAACTCCCCCAATAAGCTGGACTTCATAATGTACCATTTCCCAGACAATTTTATTTCCTCCGGCTACCCAGCTGGAATGCCAAAAAGCTTTATCTCCCTTTATTTCAATATGCTCATGTTTACTTGCTAAGTCTTTATCATAATCAAGGGCTGTTACCTCTATCTTGTCATTTTCAGTAAATCTTTTGGCAGTTTCTTTGACAATGGAAAATACTTCAGGCAGAACTTCATTTAGAATTTCTTCATGTTTTTCATCAATTTCTTTAATAAGTCTGTCTATTCTTTCAAATATTTTTTCCTTTTCAGTAAGTTCAAGCTCATAATCTTCAGATTTTACTTTTAATTCTTTTAATTCATCTTCCTGAATTTTCACATAATTACGAACCTTCTGTTTTATTTCGGCAGATTTAGCCCGGAGTTCATCATTGGAAAGAGTAGCAATTAAGGGATATACCGAATTAATCCTGTCAATATAAGGTTTTATTTCTTTTAAATCTCTTTCTGCTTTGCTACCTAAAAAGGAAGACAAAATTTTATTAAGTATGCTCATCTTAGCAGTTTATTTATTCTAAATTTAATTCACATATTCGACAAAATTAGCCTTTTTTAATAAAATTTTGGTTTTTTAATTTAACTAAATAATTGCCATATCAACAAACAGCAAAAAAACATCACAAAACCCGAAAGTGTATCTTTATCATTAAACTTTAAATCAGATAAAAATAAGATGAGGGTTTATGATAAATATTCTTACTGAACTCACAACTATTTATCAAAAAGAATCATTGTTACTTTTTGTTGATCTATGATAAGGTGTGAATTATGTAATATACAAAAATTTTAGAATATAAAATAAGAAATTAAATTGTATTTGTGCGGAGATATTCCCTGTTTAACTGAAATGCTTTAACTAGCATACAAATATTTAGAGATGACAGATATTTATCCGCTTACATCGTAATATAAAAAGTATAAACCTGCGGCCCGGAATTAATCATCTCTCATTCCCAAAATATCACGATCAAATATATAGAGATGTTTGTCGCCGGCAAGATTGAGCTTATCCAGGATATCTCTCACCTGTGCTTCTTCTTCAATTTGTTCGGTAACGAACCACTGAATCCAGTTATGAGTTGTATAATCTTTTTCTTCGATAGATTTTGCAACAATTTCATTAATTGAACTACTTATATATTCTTCATGTTTAAGTATGTCAATAAACATATCTTTAATTGTGTTAAATGATAAAGGCGGTTGTTTAAATGATGGAATTACCGCTGTCCCTGCCCTTTCATTTATATATGCAATTATTTTAAGCATATGCATTCTTTCTTCTTCTGCCTGGGCATACAGCCATTTTGAAACTCCTTTATAACCGTTTGTTTCAGCCCATGAAGCCATGGCCAGGTAAAGATTTGAGGAATAACCTTCCTTTTCAACCTGTTCATTCAGGATATCTTCAATATTTTTTTTAAGCATAATATCTTAGTTATTTTTCTGTTAAATACTAATAAAACATCAATAAAACAAGTTCAGTTTATTTTTTGTTTACTGATTTTTAATATTTTTAATGATTCCTAATATTTTTAATGATTTCAGAGCCAAATTCAGATGTTTTTAGTTCTATTGGATTATCCATTAATCTGGCAAAATCGTAAGTTACCTTTTTTGACTGAATAGTTTTTTGCAATCCGTTTCTAATAAGTTCAGCAGCTTCATCCCAGCCCATATATTCAAACATCATAGCACCTGACAGGATTACAGATCCCGGATTAACCTTATCCAACCCTGCATATTTTGGGGCTGTACCATGTGTAGCCTCGAATATGGCATGTCCTGTTTCATAGTTAATATTTGCTCCGGGGGCAATACCTATTCCACCAACGATTGCAGCAAGAGCATCGCTAATATAGTCACCATTAAGGTTCATAGTGGCTATAACAGAATACTCTGCGGGCCGGGTAAGGATTTGTTGAAGGAAAGCGTCTGCAATTACATCTTTTACAATTATTTTACCATCTTTTACCGCCTTATCCATCATTTCACCAGCTTTCTGTTTACCTTCTTTTTCGGCAATCCTGTCATACTGCATCCATGTAAATACATAATCTCCAAATTCCTTTTCAGCAATTTCATATCCCCACAATTTAAATTGCCCTTCAGTATATTTCATTATATTTCCTTTATGAACAAGAGTCAGAGAAGATTTTTTTTCTTTAAGTGTATATTCGAGGGCTGCTCTTACGAGCCGGGCAGTTCCCTCCTGTGAAACTGGTTTTATCCCGATTGATGAAGTTTCGGGAAATCTGATAGTCTTAACATTTAAATTCCCGATAAGATATGATTTAAGCATTTCAGCTTCAGGTGTTCCTGTCATCCATTCAATCCCGGCATAAATATCTTCGGAATTTTCCCTGAATATTACCATATCGGTGGTGCCGGGATTTTTTACCGGCGATGGGACCCCGTCGTAATATTTTACGGGACGCAGGCAAACGTAAAGATCGAGTAATTGGCGCAGGGCTACATTTAGTGACCGTATTCCTCCGCCCACAGGAGTAGTCAGGGGGCCTTTAATTGCAACAAGATATTCTTTTATTATTTTCAATGTTTCATCAGGCAGCCATTCACCGGTATTTTTATAAGCTTTTTCTCCAGCTAAAACCTCTTTCCATATAATTTTTCTTTTTCCTCCATAAGCCGTTTCAACGGCAGCATCAAACACTCTTACAGATGCAGCCCAAATATCGGGGCCGGTGCCATCACCTTCAATAAACGGGATAACCGGATGGGAAGGAACTTGTAATTTTTTCTTTTCAATGGTTATTTTATTGCTATTCATAAAAAAATGTATTAAAAATAATTATTATTCAAAATCGAGACTGAATTTTTGCCTGAGTTTAATTAAAGCGGGATTTTTTCTGCTTAAGTATTGAAATTGTTCTTCAGGTGTATATAAAATTCTTTTGGCACTTTCATTTTTCTCCAGACTGGAAGTAATCCTTATATATGAATTATTTAATTCCTTTTTAAGAAAGTTCAGTAAAGCGTTTCTTATATTTTGTTCAAATTCATTAATTTGAACAGTATTATCAAGTGTCAGGCTTATCTCATAGCCATCTTCAAGAACAGGAACTTTGTTTTTTAATAAAATGGCAATACGTGGTCTTTCATCATTTATAAGTTCCGCATATTCTTTCCATTTCAATATAAGTTCTTCCTGTGAAAATGGTGTTTCAGAAAGCATTTCATCTATATTTTCCTCATCTGACAAGTCAATATTAAAAGATTGTCCTGCATTTCTATTTTCATCTTCTTTTTCTTCCCCCTTCTCTTTCTCTTCTTTTGTGTTAACAGTTGAAACAATATGTTTTATTGAAATTCCGGACGTTTTTATCAGATTCTTTTTTATTTCTGAGCTATCCTGAATAACTTTATTCTCGTCACGGGTTGGTGTTAATTCGCTAATAATCGTCAAATCCGGGCCCGGCTCTTTATTAATGCCGGTACTTTCAGGTTTTACCGGATCATCGGCCTGAATTGGTGCGGGCTTTTTTTTTTCTTCCAGTATCCTGCTTAATTTGATAATTGCTAATTCGGAAAGGAGCCTTTGATTCCGGCTGATCCTATAGTTTAAGTCAGTTTCATTACATATATTCAAAGCTGTAAAAATAAAATCGTCTGAACACTGCCCTGATTGTTTAAGATATTTTTCACGAAAACGATCACTTACTTCCAGCAGTTTAATAGTTTCAGGATCTTTTGAAACCAGAAGGCCCCTAAAATGGCTTCCAAGTCCGGAGATAAAATTTCGGGCATCAAAACCGTTATTCAGAATTCCATCGAATAATAATAACGCCGCTGAAGTATTGCCTGCAAGAAAATGATCAGTAATATTGAAATAATATTCATAATCCAGAATATTAAGGATTTCAATAATATGTTGATATTTTACTATTTCATTACTAAAACTAACTACCTGGTCAAAAATAGTCAGAGCATCTCTCATTGCACCATCAGCTTTTTCAGCTATTATATGAAGAGCTTCCGGTTCATATTCAACTTTTTCTTTATTTGCTATAAAGCTAAGATAATTAACTATATCAGTGATTTTAATACGGTTAAAATCAAATATCTGACATCTGCTAAGAATAGTAGGTATTATTTTATGTTTTTCTGTGGTGGCAAGAATAAATATTGCATGTGCCGGGGGTTCTTCCAATGTTTTTAAGAAAGCATTAAATGCAGAAGCTGACAGCATATGTACTTCATCGATGATATATACACTAAACTTTCCTGTTTGAGGGGGTATCCGGACTTTTTCTATCAGAAGCCGTATATCATCAATTGAATTATTTGAAGCTGCATCCAGTTCATGAATATTATAAGAGCGGCTATTATTAAATGCACTGCATGATTCACATTTATTGCAAGGTTCTGTATCGTGCGTTATGTCACTGCAATTTATAGTTTTAGCCAGTATCCTGGCACAGGTTGTTTTTCCAACTCCTCTCGGGCCGCAAAAAAGATATGCATGTCCAATATGATTAGCTTTAATGGCATTTTTGAGTGTAGCTGTTATTGCATCTTGTCCTACTACACTTTTAAATGTTTCAGGCCTGTATTTTCTGGCCGATACAATAAAATTACCCATAAAAGTTAATTTACTAAACAAAGTGCTAAAGATACTATTTTGAAGTGAAAAATGAATTATTAAAATAGTTTTGATATGAAATAAAAAGTTTATATTTTTGCGGACATTTTCAAAATTAAATAAATATAAGTATGTTAAACCGTTACGAAACCGTTTTCATTGCAACTCCCGTTTTATCTGAAACTCAGATAAAGGAAGCGGTTGATAAGTTCAGGAATATAATCACCGACAATGGTGGATCTATTATTCATGAAGAGTATTGGGGTTTAAAAAAACTTGCATACCCTATTCAGAAAAAATCAACCGGCTTTTATCAACTCATTGAATTTGAAAGTGAGGGTTCCTTAGTAGAACAATTGGAGTTACAATTCAGAAGGGATGAAAGGATCATCCGTTTTCTTACCGTTAAGCTTGACAAATATGGTGTTGAGTATTTGGAGAGAAAAAGAAGTAAAAAAGAAGAACCCACAAAAGAAAAGGAGATTTAAGCCATGTCACAAAGTAGTTCGGAAATCAGATATTTAACTCCGCCTTCTGTTGAAATAAGGAAAAAGAAGTATTGCCGTTTCAGAAAAAACAGGATTAAATATATTGACTATAAAGACCCTGAATTTTTAAAAAAATTTTTAAATGAGCAGGGAAAGATTCTCCCCCGAAGGGTTACCGGCACTTCATTAAAATACCAGAGGAAAATAGCAACAGCTATTAAGAGGGCAAGACATCTTGCACTGCTGCCCTATGTAACAGATCTGTTAAAATAAAACAAGTGGAGGAAGAAAAATGGAAATAATTCTGAAACAAGATATTCAAAAGCTTGGTAATAGGGATGATATTATAACCGTGAAGGATGGTTATGCCAGAAATTACCTGATCCCCAAAGGTATGGCTGTTCAGGCTACTGCTTCCCTTAAAAAGGTCCATGCAGAAACACTGAAGCAACGAGCACATAAAGAAGAACAGTTACGTGAAAATGCACGTAAAATTGCTGAGAAGCTTAAAGATGTCAGTTTGACCATTGGTGCAAAAACCAGCACGAAAGGCAAGATTTTTGGGTCTGTTAATACTATACAGATTTCAGAAGCTTTGGCTGCTAAGGGTTTCGATGTTGACCGAAGGAATATTACAATAAAAGAAGATTTGATAAAAGAAATAGGGAAATATACCGCCAGCGTAAGCTTACACAGAGATGTGAAAATAGAAATCCCATTTGAGATCGTAGCTGAATAATTCTGACAATCATATTTTAGTTATAAAGTTTTATCATAGATTATCCTGCCAGGGGATACGTTTATTATATTTTAAATCTTTAAGCACTGCTGATTTCACGTTTATCTGGAAATTGAAACTTTTATAAAATCCAAAAGGGACAGCTGTAAAATTCATCTCCCAGCAATGCAGATCGCGATATATGCTCAGGCTTGAGGTGGTAAATTGTTTGGTGTTAAAATCAAATCCGGTATTATAACCTATTTTCCATTTTGGTGTAAGACTAAAATCTCCTGTTATTCTGAAAGTTTGGATGAATTCAGCTTTATCTGCAGGTTTTGTATAATTAAAGTTATAGTCAATTCTTAAACTCCAGGGAATATTGAAATCAACATATTCTCCATAATAATCTTCATCCAGCCTGTCATATTCATCACCAGGGAGGCCTGCTTCAGGTATCCTTGTATCTGGCAGGGATGTGTCTGTGTCCCTGGGAGCAGTATCCCCGCTATCTCCTTTTTTTTCTGATGAACTAAAGCTAAAGCCGGTTGAGAATCCGAAGTTAGTAAACCTTGCCAGCTTTCCTGAACGGTTAAATTCAAGTTTATTAATTCTTCTATTCTTATCATCAATGGCGTAAGGATCAAAGCCTCCCCTGAAACTTAAATTAAGTTTATTTTTGAATATCGAAGTGCTCCCGTTAAAAGCTACCGGCCTGAAAAGAATGCTGTCTTCAAAACTTGCTGAAGTAGTGAAGCTTAGGTTGTCAATTATTTTTACTTTTGTAATTTTACTTGTTGTATCAGTATCTTCCCTTACCTTCATTTCGATATTGTTATTCAGAGAAAAAGACATGGTTCGTTGTCTTCTTGTAAAAGAAGGAGTACCAAACATTCCGTTTTCGTATATTGAATAGCGTTCAATAAGGTTCCCTTCTTCATCCCTTAGTTCTCTGTAATATTCAGGTACGAGTCCGCTCATATCCGGAATATAGGAAAACGATACCGTTGGAGACATTACATGTCTAATTGCCTGCACCTTTCCTTTTCCTGAAAATTGATACATGCCATAAATTTTAGGTGAAAGTGAAGCTGATATTCCCGGATAATAGCCTTGAGCATAAGTAACTTTATTTATTGTATCCTTAACAGTTATATAGTATGCTGTATCTTCTTCTGTTACGAGAGCCCTGTGTTTTTCTATATAATCTCTGTACAACATTCCTGTATATCTCAGGTTTGGTGTAATAGTCAGAACCTTAAATTTCTTGAGTTTATAATTCCAGTTTACTGGTATTTCGTGTCTGAACCCCATATTCATATCATCCCAAACTTTGCTGGTAAACAATAAAGAATCTGAAGTTCTTATTCTATTATCAAAAAACCCTGAGTAACTTAATTGTATTTCTTCATACCAATGTCGTTTTGCTGTCGGTTTTTTTGACCTCAAAGGATAAATTCTGTTCATATTAAGTGAAGCTTTGGGGAAGTTAAGGTCAACACTTCCTGTAAGGCTGTTTTGAGAATGATTAAAGCTTGTACTGAAATTGAAAGGGCTGTTTGGCCAGTTTTTTTGAAATGAGATACTTGATTGTTTAGTATTAGTTAATACATTTGTAAGTATACGACTATGATTTTTATCAAATTTTTTGGTTGAAAGATTAACACTCGCCCGGAAATTTTGATTTGGATTTGCTTTTGCATCCTGATTATGTGACCACATAATTGAATAATCAAACGATTTATTGTAGTTTGGCAGATCTTTGAATCCTTCAATGTTTTTATAATAGTTTAAATTTAGATTTCCATTAAAGCGATATCTTACTCTGTAATCAGAGCTTAACCTTGCCCCCCAGGTACCATTTGTATATATAGTACCCGTTGTAGTCAGGTTAAAATAATCATTTATTGAAAAATAATATCCGCCATTCCGAAGATAGAAGCCTCTGCGGTTTTCCTCACCATATTGGGGGATCAAAATACCTGAAGTATTTGTTTTTGTATTTGGGAAAAAGCCAAATGGGATTCCAATCGGCAAAGGAATATCTTCGATTACAAGGTATGCCGGTCCTGAAACAATTTTATCTCCCGGGATTGATTTGGCTTTTGTAAGGGCCACATAAAAATGAGGATGATCGAGATCACAGGTTGAATACTTCCCGTTTTTCATATTTATATTTCCCATCTGATCCTGCTTGGTTATGGAAGAATGTAAATATCCTCCCTCCTGCTCAGTTTTAATTGCCTCAATATATCCTTTTTTTGTCTTGAAATTATATCTCATTGTTTGAGCTTCAAAATTAAGGGCACCATCTTTAAATACAGGACGTCCGGTAATTTCACCGGTAGAATCGGGTAATCCTTTGGCAAACACTATATTGCTGCCCATGTCATATTCAATATAAGCTGCATTAAGCTCTTTATCAAGATATTTAACAGAGGCTTCACCAAACAGGTACACTTTCTGATTGTTAAGTCCAAATATCAGAGAGTCACGTGCATTGTATTCAATTTTATCATCGAGTTTGGTAGTTGAAGACCCGGTCGATACAGAATCTCTGATTGTATCCTGGAAAGTCAGGGAATCAGGGATTAGTTCCGGATCAAAAGAAAGATTATTATCAACATCTGTTTCAGGCACAGATTCAGGAATTTCCGGAAGTTGTGCCCTGATATCCGGCAATATTAATAGGATTGTTGATAATATTAATACAATATGTCGTTTAATATGCAAGCTTTAAATATTATTTTTGCAAAAACAAAGTAATAGTAAAATTAAGTTTTCAAAACTAATCAAAATAGAGATAATGTTCCCGTACTATTTCATGTTTTGTCAACAAAATAAACGCAGAGTTTTTCGCTTTGTTATCCTGTTTATATTTATTCTCTTTGTAATTCACTCATATGCAGAAGAAGAGCCAAAAATAAAGAATAAAGTAAGGACAATTGTTATTGATCCTGGTCATGGAGGTCAGGATCCTGGAGCTATTGGACGAAAATATAAGGAAAAAGATATAGTATTACCTGTTGCTTTGAAGTTAGGTGAATATATACGCTCTAACTATGAAGATGTGCATATAATTTTTACCAGGAGCGATGATACTTTTATCCCTCTGGATATCAGAGCCGACATAGCTAACAAGAATAAAGCTGATTTATTTATCAGTATTCATGCCAATGCCAGCCCACAATCTTTTTCATACGGAACGGAGACTTTTGTAATGGGAGAAGCCAGTAATTCCGGTAATTTTGAAGTGGCTAAACTTGAGAACTCTGTAATCAGTTTAGAGGAAAATTATGAAGCAAAATATGAAGGCTTTGATCCTTCTTCTATAGAATCTTATATTATTTTCAGTCTTCTTCAACATACACATCTTGACCAGAGTCTTAATATTGCCGGAAAAATACAGGATCAATTTCGTGACAGGGCCAGAAGGTATGACAGGGGAGTTAAGCAGGCCGGATTTTTAGTATTATGGAAAACAACTATGCCAAGTGTCCTTGTTGAACTGGGATTTATTTCCAATCCCGATGAAGAAAAATATCTTGCAACTGAACAGGGGCAGGATTATCTTGCATCAGCACTATTCAGGGCATTCAAAGAATATAAAAAAGATATTGAGAGAGGGAGCAACTTTTCTACCAGCAGATCAGGTAATTATAAAGATGAAAAAGCAGGCGAAGTTGATAGTTCCACTAATATATATTTTAAAATTCAGGTAGTTTCTTCACAAAATAGGATATCTTTACAGGATGGAATTTTTGAAGGATGTGATTTTCCTGAAGAATTTGTATCAGGTAAGTTGTACAAATATGGAATAGGTAAATATAAAGATTATGAAGAAGCCAGTGAACAAAATAGTTTGTGGCAATCGAGGTTTATTGGCGCCTTTGTAATAGCTATTAAAGATGGGGATATAATCCCCGTAAATCAGGCAATCACAGAATTAAATAAATAATACTTTAAATGAAATTAAGAACAGAAGCCAAAATTGGAATAATTGTTTTAACAACCCTGGTTTTAATTATTTGGGGAATTAATTATCTGAAAGGAAAAAACATTGTAAAAAGAACGGATGTTTATTATACCGTTTATAATGATGCAAAAGGCCTTGAATTTGCCGCTCCCGTATATATTAACGGCTATAAAGTTGGTCTTATAAATCGAATTTATTTTGATGGCAATGATCTTAATCGTATAATAGTTGCAATAGTAGTTGACAAACAATATAACATTCCTAAAGGATCAGTAGCAAAAATCTCATCTGCTGATATTATGCAGGGAAAATCTATTGAAATTGAACTTTCCGGATCTTCTGAATATCATTCTTACGGAGACACTTTGTTATCTGTAAGGGATAAAGATTTGTTGACTAAACTCCAGACGAATTTTGATCCGATAATTACAGATGCACATAGTGCATTGATTCAATTAGACTCACTATTAGGGAGTTTAAACTCTGTATTGGATACCGAAGGTATAAATAATTTGCAAGCTTCTTTAGAAAATATTAACAAAGCAACAAGCAGTTTAAACAATCAATTGTCTGACAACGGAAATCTGAACAGGTCTTTAAAAAATCTTGAAAAATTTTCCTCAACTCTTAGTGATAGCAGAAATGATATTCAAAAAACAATTAACAATATTGCAATAATAACGGATACTCTTAAGAATTCCGGTTTGGGGACAACAATTGAAGAGTTAAAGTTGTTTTCAGAACATTTGAACGAATTAGTGGATAATATCAATTCAGGTCAGGGTTCATTAGGCAAGCTTGTTGTTAATGACTCTCTTCATTTGAAATTACTGGACGTTTCAGAAAATCTTGATTTATTATTCCAGGATATGAAAGAGAATCCAAAAAGGTATGTTCATTTTTCTATTTTTGGAAGAAAAGATAAAAAATAAAACAATTAAAAAGGAGATGGAATTTCTGAAAATTTTGACGAAATTCATTCTATGTTTTTTAAAAGTTGTATTATTCTCCTATTCATGGTCAACCAATACTTCAGTCAATTTTTATAAATAATTATTGTACAATCTCTTAAAGTTTGGATTGGTTATTTTGCTCAAAATCAGCAGTTTAGCCTATTTAAATGTTTTCTTTGTTCTTAATTAATTGAATATAAAATGCATATACAATTTTTATAAAAATCAAGAGAAAAAGAATTTTTTTTTTAATTTTTTTTTCACAATATTAGCTTGATTGTTTAAAAATTATACAGAAAAACTAATATTAACAATTCTAAAATAAACCCTAAAATCATTATGCATAACAAGGTTTGGAGCAGGTGTCTGAAAGTAATTAAAGACAATGTCCCATCTATTAGTTACAGGACATGGTTTGAACCTATCATACCCCTTAAGCTTGAAAATAATATTTTAACTATTCAGGTCCCAAGTCCCTTTTTTTATGAATATTTAGAGGAACAATATATTAATATCCTTAGAAAGGTATTAAGGAAAGAGCTGGGAGAGGATGCTAAATTAGAGTATAGTGTTGTTATGCAAAATAATAATTTTACTAATAGCAAACCTTATACAGTTAAATTCCCTGCGAGTAATACTAAAGAGTTAAAAAACAAACCTGTTCCATTACCACTTAACCCTGAAGAAGTAACCATAAGAAATCCTTTTGTTATTCCGGGTATTAAAAAAATGCATATTGACCCCAGGCTTAATTCTGCATATTCATTTAGTAATTTTGTTGAAGGTGAATGCAATCGTCTTGCCAGGTCAGCAGGCATTGCCGTTGCAAATAATCCCGGTGGCACTGCATTTAATCCTCTTTTGATCTATGGCGATTCAGGACTTGGCAAAACTCATTTGGCTCAGGCAATAGGTATTTCCGTAAAAGAAAAATTTACTGAAAAAACTGTTTTATATGTAAATGCGAATAAATTTCAAACTCAGTTTGTCGATTCCATAAGGAATAATAATAAAAATGATTTCCTTCATTTTTATCAAATGATTGATGTTCTGATTATTGATGATGTACATGAATTCGCCGGAAAAGAAAAAACCCAGGATATTTTCTTTCATATTTTTAATCATCTTCATCAGACAGGAAAGCAACTAATTCTCACATCTGATAAACCTCCTGTTGAATTATCCGGTTTAGAGCAAAGATTATTATCCCGGTTTAAATGGGGACTTTCCGCTGATTTACAGACTCCGGATTTTGAAACCAGAATTGCAATTTTAAAGAAAAAAACTTATAATGACGGTATTGATATTCCTGACGATGTTGTTGAATATATTGCCACACATATTATTGACAATGTCAGGGAACTGGAAGGGGCGCTTATTTCATTGCTGGCACAGTCAACTTTGAATAAGAAAGAGATTAATCTGGATCTGGCCCGTGAAATGATTGATAAATTAATTAAAAATACAAAGCGGGAAATTTCCATAGATTACATACAGAAAGTAGTATGTAATTATTTTAATGTTGGTATAGAGCTGTTGCAATCGAAAACACGAAAACGGGAAATTGTTCAGGCAAGGCAGGTAGCCATGTATTTTTCAAAGAGCCTTACAAAAGCCTCTCTTGCAAATATTGGGTCACATATCGGAGGTAAAGACCATGCTACAGTTTTGCATGCCTGTAAAACAGTTAACAATTTAATGGAAACTGATAAGCGGTTTAAGTTTCAGGTTGATGAAATTGAAAAAAAGCTGAAGATATAGTTAAAACTTTTAGTGAAAGATTCATTCTTTACAATTAGCAAACCATCCCAAGGCCTTTATAAAGTTAAAGGAAGCAAATTTATTTCCTTTGCCCTCCCTGTCTCTTCCGAGTCTGAAATCAATTCATATATTCAGTCTTTTCGTAAAGAGTACCATGATGCACGACATCATTGTTATGCCTGGAAAATTGGGTATGATGGTGAAAGATACAGAGTGAATGATGACGGTGAACCGTCAGGCACTGCCGGAAAGCCAATCCTTGGCCAAATAGATGCCCGGCAGCTTACAAACATACTTTTAATTGTTATCAGATATTTTGGAGGGGTCCTTTTAGGAACCGGAGGACTTGTAAAAGCCTATAAAAATGCTGCCTCGGATGCCCTTGAAAATTCAGAAATCATAGAAGATTATATTTATAGTATATTTAATTTGACTTTTTCTTATACAGAAATAAATAACATTGAAAGATTATTGGGAGAATACAAAGCCATTAAAATAGAAGAAAAATTTAAGGATAACTGTATAATGAAGATTAAGGTGAGAGAACAATTCAGTGAAAAATTCAGCAATTCAATTGAAAGACTGGAGATATTTAAATTTGAAAGAATATAATAAAAAGCTATACGAATAAATACATAATTTAATTTTTACTTATGAAAGGAAGAAGTCTGGTTTCCATAAATGACTACAGTAAAAAAGAGTATTTAAGAATACTTGACCTGGCTGAAGAATTTGAGGAAAACCCAAACCAGGAGATATTAAAAGGTTATGTTATAGCAACTTTATTTTTTGAGCCATCGACACGTACAAGATTAAGTTTTGAAAGTGCCGTAAACCGGCTTGGAGGTAAAGTGCTTGGTTTTTCCGATACAAACACTTCCAGTTCAACCAAAGGTGAATCTCTTAGAGATACTATCAGAACTGTTTCGAATTATTGTGATCTGATTATTATGAGGCATCCTATTGAAGGAGCTGCCCGTTTTGCCAGCGAGGTTTCAAGGGTGCCAATAATTAATGCCGGTGACGGATCAAATCAACATCCTTCACAAACATTATTAGACCTGTATTCTATACGTAAAACCCAGAAAACACTGGAAAATCTGAATATTTTTCTGATAGGTGACCTGAAATATGGCCGGACAGTGCACTCTCTTTTAATAGCGATGTCACAATTTAATGCAAGTTTCTATTTCATTTCACCAGATGAATTAAAAATGCCTGAAGAATATAAAATGCTTCTTAACAGCATGGGAATCAGTTTTTATGAGTATAAAGAATTTTCAGATATTATTCAGCATGCCGATATCGTTTATATGACCAGAGTACAGAAAGAACGATTTTCGGACCCGATTGAGTATGAAAGAACAAAAAATGCTTATGTATTAAAAGCTGGTATGTTGAAAGATGCAAGACCAAATATGAAAGTCTTACATCCTTTACCAAGAGTTAATGAAATTCATCTTGATGTTGATGAGAGTGATAAAGCATATTATTTTACACAAACCCTTAACGGTGTTTATACCCGACAGGCAATAATCACAAGTATTTTAGGTTTAAAATAGTTTTTATCATGAGTAAAAAAGACAAAACCCATTTAGTTGTTAGTGCAATAAAAGAAGGAACGGTAATTGACCATATCCCGTCTAAAGATCTTTTTAAAGTTATAACTATCCTTGGATTAGACAATATAGATAATCAGATAACATTTGGCACGAACCTGGAAAGTAAAAAGTTAGGAAAAAAATCAATCATTAAGATTTCCAGCATGTTTTTCAGAAATGAAGATATAAATAAAATTGCTTTGGTTGCCCCTGAAGCAAAGTTAAATATTATAAAAGACTATGTTGTAAAAGAAAAAAGAATAGTAGATCTTCCTGACATAATTACCGGCATTGCCAAATGTGTTAATCCAAAATGTATTACTAATCATGAAGAAGTTATCACAAAGTTTACTGTAGTTGATAAAAAGCATGTTAAATTAAGATGCAATTATTGTGAAAAGATAACAGATCAAAATAACCTGGTAATTATTTCATAATTTTAAGCACCTCCGGCGTGACTTATCTGATGCGGTCGACAGACCTGACCAAAGATTCATCTTTCTGAATCTTTTTGACAGCCATATAACACAGGACGATTGTAATAAAAGGCAATAAAATTGGCCACATAAAAACACTTTGTATGCCTCCTGATTTATGCAAAAAATATTTTGTATAAAAATATATTAATCCGACTAAACCAAATTGAAGAATAATATTAAATACACAAAATCTTATTTGTCTCATACGGTTTTTGTATAAAAAAACAGATATTAGTGTAATAAGAATAATTATAGACAACAGAAAACTAACAGGCCAGGTAGAAACTTCTGCAAACAATTCCACATTATTTCCCACCATACGGTTATGATAAAAATTAACAAAAAGATCTTCTGAAATCTGCAATTTTGCTATTACTTTTGAATAAAGCGGCAGCAAAATCACGGAGGCTGTCAACAGATACAAACTTTGTATTCTTTGTAGCATAATAAGGTATTTATTAAAAATTTAAAAATATTAGGGGGTTATTTAGCATCAAGGATTACAGGAAGACCTTTTTCGCCAGTTCCAATAACTATTATTTTTGAATTTTCGGATTTTGAAATCTCAATTGTTGCATCAATACCTCTTTGTTTCAATATTTTTTCAGATAATGAAGCATTTATTATTTCATTATATCTTGCAATACCGTCTGCTTCTATCCTTCTTCTTTCCGCTTCACTTTTTTCCCTTTCAAGTCGAAATTGATAAGCCAGTGCTTCCTGTTCCTGCTTTAATTTACTTTCAATAGATTGTTTTAGTTGTTCAGGGAGTTTAATTGACCGGATAAGTAAGGTTTGCATTTCGATGTTTTTTGCTTTAAGTGCATTTCTGGTTTCTGAAATTATATCCTCTTCAACCCTGGCTCTCATAGTAGAATATATTTCTTCAGCATTATATTTTCCCATTATCCTTCTAACAGCAGAATGCATTTCAGGGACCACTACCCTTCCAACATAATCCTGGCCAATGGTTTCATGCAAATATCCTATACGATCATAAACAGGATTAAATCTCACAAAAACATCAACATTAAGTGTTAATCCATTTCTATCAAGTATATCAAGTGTTTCTTCACTCTTTTGTTCTCTGACATCATATTTAATAAAATCATTCCATGGGGCAATAACATGGAACCCTGAATTAAATATTTTTTCTTTATCCAGGCCGGTAGTAAATTTTCTAAAAATTATTGCTCTTTCACCAGGTTGAACAATATAAAATATTTTACTGCCAAATATTAAAGCAATCACTATAGCTGCAACAGCTATAATAAGAATAAATTGAATGTTTTTTCGCATGATCCGGGTTTTATACAATTCCAGTAATTTTTTTCCTGTTGATTAAGGCAAAAAGCTTTCAGATGATATTTATAAAATAGATAGCAAAATTAATTGTATTTTTGTTAAGAAAAAACATTTATATTCCTGCAGGTTTATTTTACTCCGGAAAAACATATGGATAAAAAAATTCATGCAATGATCAGGCTTTTGGAAGATCCGGATGAGGATGTTTCAATGCTTGTTACCCTAAAATTACAGGATATGGGTAAAGAGATTATTCCCAGGCTTGAAAAAGCATGGGAAACAACAATGAATCCTGACCTGCAGAATAAAATAGAGGATATTATTCAAAGCATTCAGTTATCTGATCTAAAAGATGAATTATATCAATGGAGACTTTCGGGTAGTGAGGATTTATTGTATGGTGCATATTTAATAGCAAAATATCAATATCCGGACCTGTATTTTTCAGAACTGGAAGCTCAGATTGAGAAATTGCAGAAGGAAGTATGGATAGAATTACATGAAGGCCTTACAGCCCTTGAAAAGATAAGGGTAATGAATCACATTTTTTTTGCAAAGCATAAGTTTTCCGGAAATACTTCTAATTTTTACTCACCCGGTAATTCTTTTATTAACCTGGTACTTGAAAGGGAAAAAGGAAACCCCATCAGTCTTTCCATTATTTATTCCATTGTAGCTCAACGATTAAATATACCGGTTTATGGAGTCAATTTACCATTAAATTATATTCTTGCATATCAGGATCAGAACTATCAGGATGATCCTGATGGTATTCTTTTTTATATAAATCCTTATAATAAGGGTACTATATTAAGCAGAAGGGAGATTGACTTTTTCCTTTATGAGCAAAAGCTTGATTCACGTAAGGAGTATTATACTCCCTGCAGCAATTTAACAACACTTGAACGTTTATTAAGAAATCTTATTTTTTCTTATGAAAAAATGGGCTATCCGGAAAAGATTGAGCAGGTAAATGAATTGTTAAGAGTATTATTAAAGGAATAATCCTGATCACATCTGGTAATAGTTACGATACCATTCAACAAATCTGTCTATTCCGGTTTGGATGGGGGTAAAAGGTTTATAATCTAAATCATTGATAAGATCTGAAACATCTGCCCAGGTTTTTTCAACATCTCCTGCCTGAATAGGCAACATTTCCATTTCAGCTTTAATTCCTGTTGAACTTTCTATAGCTTTTATAAAATCTATCAATTTTACCGGATTATTATTTCCGATATTATAAATTTTATAAGGAGCTGAAGAAAAGGACGGATCAGGGATCAGAGGATTGAAACCGGATCTTTCATCAGGTGGCTGATGAATTATTTTTTCAATACCATTAACAATGTCATCTACATATGTAAAATCCCTCTCCATATTTCCATAATTAAAAACCTTGATTTTTTCACCTTTCAATATAGCCCTGGTAAATAGAAAAAGGGCCATGTCAGGCCTTCCCCATGGACCATAAACTGTAAAAAATCGCAAACCTGTGGATGGAATATTATAAAGATGGCTGTATGTGTGTGCCATAAGCTCATTAGCTTTTTTGCTGGCAGCATACAGGCTTACAGGATGATCAACATTATGATGTACTGAAAATGGCATTTTCTTATTCAAACCATAAACACTGGATGAAGAAGCATAGACCAAATGTTTTACCGGATATTTTCTGCAAGCTTCAAGTATATTAAGGAAACCCTGAATATTAGATGAAATATATGTATCAGGATTTGTGATACTATATCTTACCCCGGCCTGAGCTGCAAGGTTTACGACAATATCAGGCTTTATTTCATGAAATATTTTAAGAATAGTTTCTTTATCTTCCAAATTGGATTTTACAAAAGTGTATGAATTGTTATTCTTGCTCTTAAGAAACTTTCCTGCTTCAATTTTATCAATTTCTATTCCGGTATTTTTTAAACGTGAATATTTTAGGTTTACATCATAATAATCATTGATATTATCAATACCAACTATCTGATGGTTTGAAGCTGACAATTTAGCAGCCAGATGAAATCCTATAAATCCGGCAGTTCCGGTGATAATAATTTTCATATTATTTTGCATAGCTTATAGCCCTGGTTTCCCTGATTACGGTAATTTTAACCTGTCCGGGATATGTCATTTCATCCTGGATTTTTTTTGCTATATCGTATGATAATGACTCAACTTCTTTATCAGAAACCTTTTCAGCTCCAACTATTACTCTCAATTCTCTTCCTGCCTGAATTGCATATGTTTTTAATACGCCCGGATAAGAAAGTGCAAGTGATTCCAATTCTTTAAGCCTTTTGATATATGCTTCAACAATCTCTCTTCTGGCACCCGGCCTGGCCCCCGAAATTGCATCACATGCCTGAACTATGGGTGCTAAAAGGGTTGTCATTTCGACCTCATCATGATGGGCGCCGATAGCATTACATATTTCGGGTTTTTCTTTATATCGTTCCGCCATTTTCATTCCAAGCAATGCATGCGGCAATGAAGGCTCATCATCAGGTACTTTTCCAATATCATGCAGTAGTCCGGCCCTTCTTGCAAGTTTTGCATTAAGCCCTAATTCACTAGCCATTATAGCACAAAGATTTGCAACTTCTCTTGAATGTTGTAAAAGGTTTTGGCCATAAGAAGAGCGATATTTCATTTTACCTATCAGTCTGATCAATTCCGGATGTAATCCATGAATACCCAAATCAATAGCAGTTCTTTTCCCTACTTCAACAATTTCTTCTTCTAACTGTTTTTTTGTTTTTTCTACAATTTCTTCAATTCGTGCAGGATGAATACGACCATCAGAAACCAGTTGATGAAGTGAAAGACGGGCAATTTCTCTTATAACCGGATCAAATGCGGATAAAACTATAGCTTCGGGAGTATCATCAACTATAATTTCGACACCTGTAGAAGCCTCCAGCGCCCTGATATTTCGACCTTCACGTCCTATTATTCGCCCTTTTATTTCGTCATTATCAATATTGAATACAGTTACAGAATTTTCAATGGCAGTTTCGGTAGCAATTCTCTGGATTGTTTCAATAATAATTTTTTTGGCCTCTTTATTAGCTGTCATTTTAGCCTCATCTATTATCTCATTTATCAGAGACATAGCTTCAAGTTTTGCTTCATCTTTTAATGAACCAATTAGTTGTAATTTGGCTTCTTCGGCTGAGAGGCCAGAAATTGCTTCCAGTTGTTCAATTTGTTGTTTATGGAATTTTTCAATTTCATCTCTTCTCTTTTCCAACAAATCAAACTGATTATTTAGGTTTTCCTTTATTGCATCCTGTTCAACACTTCTTCTTTGAACCTCTTCAAATTTCTGAGATAACAATACTTCCTTTTGCTTTATCTGAACTTCTCTTTGAACAATTTTTTGATTTTTCTCATTAATCATCCTTTCATGTTCAGTTTTAAGGAGAAGGAATTTCTCTTTTGCCTGAAGTATTTTTTCTTTTTTAATAACTTCAGCTTCAGCTTCAGCATCTTTAATAATATTTCTTGATTTTTTCTTTAGATTATAATCTATTATCATATATGCGATGAAAGCCCCGGCGAATATTCCGGCAATAGCTGCAATTGTGCACCAAAACACCGGGATCGCAAAAACAGATATTAATATTATTTTTTCCATTTCCCTATCATTTTATAATAAAAAACCCGCAAAGTTTCTCTAAGATTTAAGAAAACCCCATTTGACATGGGTGGAGACACCAGACAGCTTTAAGTTTCCTCTGATCTTCGCAAAGATCCTTCCGAAGAAGGTGAGGCCTGCTTTATTTCCGTCCGAATGTTACTCCAATGTGGTAAGTGTTGAGTTTACCTTAAATGTTTAAAGAAACAATGCGGGCAATATTGTTTATATTTAAAGAACGTTATTACTCTTTTTTAAGATATACGTCAAGCTCATCTGAAAGGTTTCTGATATGATCCATAATAAAGGATGAATCAGATTGATCTTCACTTTCAATAAGCTTTATCACAAACTGTAATGCCGCCATCGCTATAAAATCCTGTGTATCTTTGTCTGTGTACCGTTGCTTATATTGTAAAACCTTTTCATTTATCAGCCTGGCTGCTTTTCTAATTTTTTCTTCATCTTCCCGGTCAATCTTTAAAGGATAATACCTGTCAGCCACATTTACCTTAATAGATAATTTATCCTCCATTTTTCACAATCCATTACCGGTTTAAAAGAGCAATACATTTATCAATTTCCCGCACCATCCTGTTCACTTTCGATCTGGCTTCCTGTTCATCATTACTCCCTGCCAGAAGGGATTTTGCAATCTGTAATGTACTGTATTTATGCTCAAGTTCATTAATTTTCTTTTCCTGTGCCTGCAATTTAATTAATAATTCACTTTTTTCATCAAGGATAATTTTCTTTTCATCTCTCTCTTTCTCATATAATTCCATTATTTTCTTTATCCTTGACCTAAGTGTCCCAACAATTTCTATTTGGTCAAATTCCATCATTAATTATCTTATTACAAATATAGCAAGGGTTTGTGAAATAAAAAAGGATAGCTCATTATTTTTTCAGCAGTTCCGTTTTCAAATAATCCTGAAATAACTAAATGGTTTAGTTTCTGCATTTAATGTAATAATATTTTACTTTATCAACAATAGCCAAAACCATTATTAAAAGAATATTTAAATCTAATTGTGGAATTCCTGTATTTTTAGCATATTTGAAAAATCCGGTATTTTTAGTTTAAATAAATAAAATATCAATGAAATATATTTACAGTCTTACTATTTTTCTTTCTTATTTTTATTTTTTAAAAGGTCAATCTTATTTTAATTATAATGAACCTTTAAATATTCCATTATATCTGAGTGCTAATTTTGGAGAGCTCAGATCTGATCATTTTCATTCAGGAATTGACATCAAGACACAAGGAGTTACAGGGAAAAAAGTGTTTTCGGTTGCTGACGGATATATTTCAAGGATCAGAGTTCAAACCGGAGGTTATGGAAAATCAATATATATTGATCATCCGGAAGGGATCACCTCAGTATATGCCCATCTGGATGATTTTAATAATCAGATTTCTAATTATATTAAAGATTTACAATATTCCAGGCAAAGCCATGTAATTGAAATATTCCCCGAGAAACATAAATTTTCTGTTAAACAGGGAGACTTTATTGCATATTCAGGTAATACCGGAAGTTCAGGCGGTCCTCACCTCCATTTTGAGTTAAGAAAAACAGAAGGGCAAATTCCTATTAATGTTTTGCAATATACTAATTTCAATATTACTGATAAAACAAGGCCATCTTTGATATATTTTGCAGCATATCCTATTGATTCGGGCAGTCAGATCAATTCAGGCAATAAGCCGGTTTATATGCCCCTGGAAAGCACAGCTCCGGGTAAATACAGGATTTCCGAAAATAAAGCAATAAGGATCCATGGCAAAGTCGGATTTGGCATTGAAGCTTATGATTATGTTGATGGAAGTTCTAACCGGTGTGGAGCTTTTTCAATTGAATTGCGTGCAGACGGAAAAACTGTATTTAATTACACTATAGATAAAATTGATTTTAATGAGTCCAGATATATAAATGCCCATATTGATTATCCTGCATCAAAAACTTTGAAAAAAAGAATAAATTTATTGTATATCAAACCTAACAATCGTCTTTCTTTATATAAAGGGGCTATCAATAATGGTATTCTTGAGTTTTATAATGGTGATAATACGGAAGTGGAGATAATTGTAAGAGATGTGGCAGGAAATGAATCAAGTCTTAATTTATCAGTTGAAGGAGTAAATTATAATCCTCTTATTGAATTTATCAGGCCTGAATATTCAGCAAAATTCTCCTGGAATGGAATAAATCGTCATGCTACTCATTATATGGAGATCATTGTGCCTCAAGGCGCTTTATATGAGAATATCAGTTTTAAATATTCATCCGATGAAATAAACAATAATTTTTATCCTTTTATTCATTATTTACATGATAGTTTAACACCTTTACACCGGTCAGCACAATTAAGACTAAAAGCAGATATGATCCCCCGGGAATTAAGAGAAAAAACAGTGATAGTTAAATTAAACGGAGGAAAAAACAGATCAAGTTGCGGAGGAACATGGAATGGTGATTATATTGCTACAAACATAAATGAATTTGGTGTTTATAGTCTGGATTTAGATACAATAGCCCCTACATTAAAACCTCAAAATATTTCATCCGGAAAGGACATGAGTAATAGCTCAAACATAAGTTTCACACTTGATGATAATCTTACGGGGATAAATTCCTACAATGGCTATATCAATAAACAATGGGTTCTTTTTGAGTACGATCCGAAAAATAAATTATTATTCTATACTTTTGATAAAAAAAGGCTGAACAGTGGTCAAAGTCACGAACTGGAAGTATATGCGGAAGATGCAAAAGGTAATAAAGCGGAATACAGATGCAACTTCTTTTGGTGAATGATAATATAAAAATAAAGGATTAAACTATTCTGTCAGTTTTTTACTAAAATTAATTTATTTTAATATCATTTAATATATACAATCCATTTTGTTCCGGCAGATTAATTGCCAATTTGAAAGGATTTCTTTTTCCTTCTTTATCAACTATGCCTACGGCTAATGAATATTTTCCTTTTTTTACTGATATAGGGAGATTTACAGATTCATTGATCTCATAATCTCCTGGCAACCATTTCATCAAATCAGCCTGTAAGTCAAAATAATATTCAATATCCTCACCAGTGTCAAGTAAAAAACACCTTATCACATAAGGATGGTATAACTTACCTACTCCCTTATTTGAAAATTTCATCTGTATTTTAAAATCGTTTCCTCTTTTTACTTTAACAGGATAACTAATTTCATTTAATACG
The DNA here is from genome assembly GCA_964563105.1 of uncultured Bacteroidaceae bacterium. Taxonomy (GTDB): domain Bacteria; phylum Bacteroidota; class Bacteroidia; order Bacteroidales; genus CAYVTV01. The sequence continues at coordinate 74,012 of CAZLXM010000001.1, read as the reverse complement.
AGACGTGCACCAGCTAATCTTGCTAGTTTATAGATTTTTGGCATTTGATCATCAGGGACTTTTCCAATATTATCATTAATAATAGTAACGTGATTATTGAGCATGAAATTAACGGCTGAATCAAATGACCAGTTTCGGCTTAATAAATAATCATAATTACCATACCATTCAAAAACAACAGGTGCCTGTTTCCAGGCTTCAGCCATATCTTCAACACCGGCATATTTTTCAGAGCCGATCCATGTGTTTTCATGCCATCTGGACCCTACCCCGTCTCTTCTCAATCCTGTTCCCTTACTTAAGGCATATGGAAGAACTTCAGCATCGTCAGTCATAAAAACCAGGGGAGTTTTAGTAAAAGCATTAACATACATATCAACTATTTTTTTCCTTACTTCCACTGGTGCGGGATTAGGTGTGTGCCATTCTCCCCATATTCCGTATGATCCTATATCAAGAAATTCAAGATCCGGACTACCATTATATTTATCGGCAAGAGCTTTTATAAATTCTTCATGGTGATATAGAAATAGCGGATCAGAATAAACTGGTTCTATTCTGAGAGTTCTTATACCTCCGAATGTTGGATCATCTCCTCCCCTAAGATATTCAATTCCCTTGCAACCATAGTCAAACAGCCATTTTGGCGAAGTATAATAAGTTTTACTATGAGCATTGCAAGTCATAATTCTAATAGAAATTTTTCTGCCTTTCTCCCTCCCTTCTTCGATAGCTCTTTCAAATGGCCCCCAGTTATATTTTCCTTTTTCCGGTTCAAGCTCAGCCCATCCGATCCTAATATATTTGATAGAACCGGGAAGCCGTGAACTCATCCATCCCTGGCCCGGATTAGCAAAAACAGAATCTGACTCAGAGAATTCAATATTTATTCTGTTTCTTTTTCCGGTATAATTTTGTGACTCCTCCGTAAAGCAGGAGGAAAACGTAAGAAATAAGACAGGGATAAAAAATATTAATAACCCTGACTTTAACTTTAAGTTCATTTAAAAAAATTAAAAATATGCTATAGTTATTTAAAACCAACTGCTTTTAACCATGCCTGCGCCATAAGTGAAGCTCCTGGCATTGACGGATGAACTCCGTCCGGGGCCCAGTAAGATGCCGGGGCAAATTTCAAAGCTTCATCAAACATTTTTTGAAAAGGTATAAACACCGCGTTAAACTCAAGGGCTATCTTTTTTGCCACTTTCTGATATTCTCCAAAACCCGGAAACCATTTCTCATTGATGGAACTTCCTCCTTTTACGGCAAATGGTTCGCAGATAACTAATTTAACATTTGGCAGCTCACTCAAAGTAGTATTTAATAATTCCCTATACTCATTTTCATATCTTTCAACCGTTCCGTCAAATCTGTTACTTAAACTATGAGCAAAGTCGTTTACTCCGATTAAAATACTCAGGAGTGAAGGTTTAAGGTCTATACAATCCTCTTTCCATCTGTCTCTTAATTGATAAACTTTATGCCCGCTTATTCCGCGGTTAAAGAGCTTTAAATTTTTTTCAGGATACTTTCTCATTAGTTCAGAAGCAGCTATCAAGGCATAGCCTGAGCCAAAAGCATAATTTATATTTTCTGCCACTATTTTTTTGTCTCTTCTTGCGTCAGTTATTGAATCTCCCTGAAACAAAACAATATCATTAGTTTTAAGTGTTTTAATGAGGTTTTTATTTCTTTTTTCAGCATCAGGCATAGATGCCTGGATAATAACAGGTATAGCAGCCAATCCGCTTATTTGTGCTGCCGTATTTTTTATAAAAATTCTACGGTTAATATTCATAAGAGCATTTATTAATATGATTTGAGTTTATTCCAAAAATGAATGAGGATTATTCCGGATATTAATGTTATACCTATGAAAATAAATCCATAAAGTGTATTAGAGTATAGAAAATGACCTATAGCAAATAAAATACTGTATATAAAACCGCAGCCGGCCACCATACAAAGTAATCCTGTTGGCACATCCCATTTAAGGTCTTTTTCCTTAACGAGGATTATACCTTCTTTTTCTGCTTTATCCACGACTGGTCCCCATCCGGGGCCACCCGGTCTGATCTTTGAATAAAAATCCCGCAAAATTTGGTCGTTTTCAGGTTTTGTAAGAAATGTAACAACTATCCAGGATATTGTTGTCAGGGCAACAATTCCGGTAAATTTAATAATATTCCAATAGGTCATTGACATCCCTAACCCAAATATCTGTATAAAACCCTCATTATCTGTTATCATAGCAGTATTTTCGATCAGGATAAAAATGATTGAAAAAGTACCTGCTGCAATCATAGCCGCCAGCTCTGAGAATGCATTTATTCTCCACCAGAACCATCGCAGTATATAAATCAATCCTGTCCCGGCCCCTATCATTAGAATGTATTGGAAGGCCTGGAGGGCATTTTGCAGTACCAATGCAAGCAATACCGAAAAAAACATAAGTGTAATAGTTGCAATTCTTCCGAAAGCTACTCTTTGTTTTTCACTAGCTTTAATATTTATAAACCTTCCATAAAAATCGTTTACAAGATATGATGAGCCCAGGTTAAGCAGTGATGCCACGGTTGACATGTATGCAGCAATTAGTGAAGCAACAACTAAGCCCAACAATCCCGCAGGAAGAAATTCTTTAAGCATGGCAGGATAGGCAAAATCATTTTTAATATATTGGACATCAACATTAGGAAAAGCATTAATCATTGATTTTATATCAGGAAATATAATTAATGAAGCTAATGCAACAATAATCCAGGGCCATGGCCGGAGTGCATAATGAAAAAAATTAAAAAGCATTGTTGCCCCAACTGCATGATTTTCATTTTTTGCAGATAACATCCGCTGTGCTATATGACCTCCGCCTCCGGGTTCAGCTCCCGGATACCATGCAGCCCACCATTGTATTGTTAAAGGTATTAGAAAAATACTCAAAAAAAGATCAGGTTGGGACAATGAGGGAATAATATTTAATTTTCCCGAAACATTCGGATGTTCAAATAAAGTTTGTAAATTTCCGATATCAGGCGATTTAACAACATAAACTGCTGCAACAACAGCTCCTGCCATTGCAAAACTAAATTGAAAAAGATCAGTCCAAAGTATAGATTTTAATCCCCCCAAAGTTGAATAGAAAAGTACTATAACAGCTGATATAATAAGTGCAGGGGCAGGCTTGAGGCCAAGCATAACACCGGAAATCTTAATAAAAGCAAGAGATACACTTGCTATTACCATAACATTAAAGAAGAAGCCTAAATAAATTGACCGGAAGCCCCTTAAAAATGCAGCTGTTTTTCCGGAATACCTGATTTCATAAAATTGCAAATCAGTCATTACTTTTGATCTGTTCCACAGTTTTGCATATAAAAATACTGTTAACATCCCTGTAAGCAGAAATGCCCACCAAAGCCAATTACTTGCAACTCCGCCAGTCCTAACCATGTCAGTAATTAAATTCGGTGTATCAGCTGAGAAAGTTGTAGCAACCATAGACACACCTAATAACCACCAGGGCATATTTCTGCCTGACAGAAAAAAGCTTGCCGAACTTTTGCCGGCATTTCTTGAAGCCAGGTATCCAATTAATAATAATACTGCAAAGAATATAAGTACAATTATCCAATCAACAGGTTGAAGGTTCATATAATTTAATTTAAGGAAATATTAATTATTTTTAAGGCTTTTAAGCAAATCAATGGCAGTTTCAACCATCATTTCCCCTCCTCCGGGAATTAATCTGGAATTTTCTACTTCATATCCTCCATGAAAGAATGCTTTTTTATTTGGAATATAGCTAACTGAATTATTAGCTAATTCAAGTACAAATGTGTTTTGAAAAGGAGAATGATTTTTGATAGTCATGCCTAATTCAACAAAAAGCTCTCCCGGCAGGGTTACCAGAGCAGTATTATCGGTAATTCTAAAAGCCTGTATTTCCACAGGGACTGAAGTATGTCCTTTCTCTTTTTGTTCATTAAGCCAAATTATCCTTCTTTTTCTTACACTATTCAAAAATTGTTCTCTTTCATCAGGTTCTTCACTTTTACCAGATAGTTTATTATTTTCAATATTTTTAGCCCATAAAAGGTCTTCATTTGTAAAAGTTTGATAAGGGATATCAATAATCCTGGATGCAGTTTTTAAAGCAGGCTTTTCGGAATTGGCATAAGGTATTACTTTTTTAATTGAGTGATAGAGTGAATCAGCTACTTCTTTTGATTTAGCATGTCCGCTTTGTGGCCCGGGTTTTGAAAAATCCCAGTGGTTTATATTGCCGCAGGCACCAGTAAAAAAAATGGAATTGAATTCTTTTCCATAATCTTCACGTAAAAATGTTTCAAGCCAATATGGATAGTCGGCACTTACAGCATCTCTGGAGCCGGGCCCTGTTGCCTGATAAACAGCCCCATATTCTTTAACTATATCAAGATGCACAGCAAAACTGGTTAATGAAATAACAGGTTTTCCTGTATCCTGATTTTTCAACATTATAAAATTGACCTCAGGGTCAATTGGGCCAACAGGCCGGACAATGTCGGGATTTAGGAACATAGGGTTAAAAACAACAGACCCGTCTTTCATAAAATATCTTCTGTGAAAAGACACATTGAACTGAAGTCCGGCAGAAGGCTCAACAATTACCGGTTGCATACCTGCCTTCGCATCGCTAATTGCCTGAACAATTGCAGGGCCAATATCTTTTCTGGGCCTGTCCATATGAGTATGGATAGCAGTAACACAAATATTTTCAACGGGGATCCCGGTAATTTCTGACGCTTTTTCCCGGGCAGGTCTGGTTTCATTTTCAGAAACTCCGATTACATCACAAGCAACCAGGGCAAGCTCAGTTTCTCCCTGTCGAAGTACAAGCGCCTTCACATGAAGAGGATCAATAATAAAAGCATTCTCTGCAGTAATATCTGCAATGCCAAAACCTGCTTCCAGAACATTGCTTTCTGCAAGAGGTTTCTTTTGTTCGGGCCCAGCACATGAAACCAGGATAAAGCTGAGCAGCATTATCATTAAATATTTCATTTTAATAAAAAATTAATTATTTAAAAATCAGATCACCAAAAAATTCGGGAAGATGGAAATCCGGTTTATCATTTTCAACAACAGACCATGTTATATAATGTGGATTTGATGAAATTACAGCAATTTTATAGAAATTTGCTTTCCATTTTACATCTTTTGAAGGTGTTGTAATTTTTGAATATTTTTTAAGCAATTCTATAGGTATCCTACACTCAATAGTCCAGGTTATCTCTTCGGTAATTTCCGGATCAACAAGTTTAGGAAGCGAATGTGCAATCTCAATTTTCTTCTGATCTTCATCCGGGATTGCTACCCTGTCCTTTCGAGGAATAATATTATAAAAAAATAAATGCACCCCTCCGCAGTTTATTTCCAAATTAAAGTATTTTAAAGGAGCTTCAGAATCAGGGGCAAAAAAGAATTCAACAGCAGAATCTTCCCATACCGGTCCATTAATCTCATTTGTAATGCATTTGACATATTTATCTTTTACCCTGAAGATCAAGAAAATATCTGATTCCGTATAACATATTTTAGCCTGAGTATCCGGATGAAATTTAGGAACATCACCCATATAATTCTTGATTTCAAGAGCGGGAATTTTTTTCCAGGGATCTTTTTCCCATTTTGCATCAACTTTAAAAAGAACATTTATTTTGGGCACTTCATGGATATAGTCATTTTTCATAGCACATGATGTTAATATTAGCAATATAAATGTAATAAAAATCACATTTTATTTTCTTTAGTCTTCAAAGTTATAATTTCTCTTTAATTTGAAGCACAAAACTGATTATTTTAAGGTATTAAAAAAAATATTTTTTTAGCCATGATATAAGCATCTCTTGCCTGATAATTAGAAATACCGATCACAGCTAAAAAAATATTTATTATAAAGAGACTTCCCATTCTGCATATTTATCAGACATTTCATTCAGGCTGATCAATGCAGAAAATAATTACTACCATTAATTGATGCTGTTTCTGTCAGGAAAATCTATCCTAAAAAATCGAGACTGATAATTAATAAGCTTATAAAATCAATGCATCTCAGTTTCACAGACCCCGATTCCTCCGCGATAGTAATTGAACTGTACATTCGGATGGTCTGCAAGTAATGACATGGGAACTGAGGAATCCATTATTCCCTTACTAATCATAAAAGCAGTTAATCTTTGTCCGAATGGATTATCATGAACTCCTGCCTGCCAAATCGATACTTTCTCAGACATCCAGGTTTGAACAGGCCCAACTGTTGTGGCAGTTACCGGAACACCAGTAACGACACCGCCACCACTGGTTCTTGCATTTTGCATACAAGTTACAGGATGAAGGTCAACGATTCTTGTTGACAATTGTTTATACTCTTCAGGTGTTGGAGGTACATCCTTGTATTTACCTTCTCTTTTAACGGGGTCATTAAATGCCCAATGTTTAACATCACCCTGCCCGCCTTGCATAACCGCACACCGTATTCCGCTTTCCCAGGTTGCTATATAACCACTGGTATCAGCTTTAGGAAAATGTATGTTTTCCTCAGGTATTTTATATTTTTTGTCAATACGGTTAAAACACAATTCTCTTACAGCTTTTTCAAAAGATAAGGGATGCTTCATACTTACTTCTTTTCCATCCACAACCCATTCATCCATACCCCAAAAATGGGCATCAGACAGGTCTAGTTGTAATTCATTAACTAGTCTTGCAACCAGGGGAAGCTGTTCAGTGGGGCCAATGGGCCCGCAAATTCCGACAGGATTATCGGATGTGGCCTGTTTCCATGCTGTAATATATTCAAGGGCTTCTGCCAGATAAAAATCTTCCAAACTATCATAAAATACTACTTTAAAACCATCTCTTGAAAGCTGCAACAAATCATCAGCAGAAAGTTTTGCAGCATCATTCAGAATTTTTTCATCAAGGGTGGTAAAATCCCACCAACCGGGTGCTAGCATACTAAGTTTTCGGGCCATAATTATTTCTCCTATTAATTAATTATTAAAATGTTTTTAAAAAATAACCTATAAACACTAAAGAACATTCGATTTTTTTTTTGAAACTCTCATATTTTCATCTCTGTATTAAATCCAATTCCGAATTTAAAATCTTGCTATAATCCTTCATCTACTTAACAAATACTAAATTACCAAGTATTTTTTTTAAAATATTATCTCCTGGATGTCCATGACCAAGATGTTGGCGAAATCCTTCAGCATAATCTACATTAATATTTTCACCCCGGCTTTTTGCAAATCTTTTCATTGAGAGGATATATTCATCCATTTTATGATGTGTCAGAAGCCAATTTCGTTGACTTGCATGACAAGCAAGCATTTTTTCCTTTATTTTTATTTCAGAAGAAATATCAACATAAATAGATGCATGTACGGGATTTCCCAGTTTATCAACAGCATCCATAGGATCACTGTAAAACAGGTAAGGTACCGGCTCATATGGTTCTTCCCTTACTTCCATATTTTTAATCCCTGTACAAAAACATGCTGTTTGAACGATTTTACTTGTAATTTCGTGATCCACCATATAATCATTCGGACTGGAAGTAAAAACAACAGAGGGCCGGATACTTCTAATTAATGCAGTAGCTTTATTAATTGATTCACGATTATAAAAAATATATATATCATCAAACTCAAGGCAATGATATTCAGCCTGAATTACCCCTGCAGCTTTAATTGCTTCTGCTTTTCTGATGCGTATTATGTCTTCCCTGTTATACTCTGCAGTTCCTTTATCTCCTGTGGCTATGGTAGCAATATGAACATCCCATCCTGCTTTTTTCAATAATGATAAAGTTCCGGCACACATTATTTCAGCGTCATCAGGATGGGTAAATATTCCTAAAACAGTATTATTCATATCAGATATTAGGAGTTAAACTCAATTATTTTTCCTGACTTTGCTGATTCATAACAAGCAGCAATAATTTTCATATTTTGCAAACCAACAGAACTACTGTTCAGTGGTTCTCTATTCTCATTGACAGCCTTTCCAAATTCCTCGATTTCAGCCATATAAGTATTTATCGGTTCAGGATTTATACTCACACCTTCACCAGGGTCCCTTGTCTGTTTGGCATCATATGCTAACTGGTCATCTTCGAGGTAAGCGGTCATTTCACCTCCCGGGCCCTGTCCTATGGTGCCCCTGGCTAATATACTTCCTTTGGAACCATAAACTTCCAGAATGTTTTTACTGCTGTTATCAGGAATGCAGAAATAGCTATCTACAGAAGCAAAGGCCCCATTTTCGAAAAACAGGCTGACTACTGCACTATCTTCTGATTTATATGAGTGTACATTATTATTTATAAAACAGCTCAACTTTTTGATTTTACCAAAAAACATTTGTAACAGGTCAATACAATGGCTTCCCATATCAACAAGTGACCCTCCTCCGCCAATTGCAGGGTCCTGTCTCCAGGCCCCTTCCATCGGAGGATACCAGCAAGATAACTGAGCCCTGGCGTATACAGGTTTTCCGAGTTTTCCTTCATTAATTAAATTTGCAAGATATTCATGCTGGGCAACAAATCTCATCATAAATCCTGTTCCAAGGATAACATTATTATCCCTGCATATCTTTATCATTTCCTCAGCTTCCTGAACTGTTAATCCGAGAGGTTTTTCACATAAAATATGTTTTTTTGCTTTTGCTGCAGCGCTCACATGCTCAAGATGTTTATTAACGGGAGAGGCAACATAAACAGCATCTATTTCAGAATTTAAAAGGTCCTGTATGCTTTTTAGGGGCCGGGCGTTAAATTCCTTTGCCACTGCATTATTAGCATCTTCATTGATATCATAAACTGAAATCAGTTTCGCATTTTTGGCAGCCATAATACCTTCAGGAATGGTCCTTCTTCTGGCAATCCCGCCTGAACCTATGACTCCCCATTTAATTATTTTATTATTGTTCATTCAATAAGAATTTTATTTTAATTGTTTATAAACGTAAATTATTATTTTTATTTAGCATATGCAAGAATTACTTTTCTAAGTGCATCCCCAATTTCTTCACAGTTTTCGGCTGTATAAGTTGGAAAAGCAAAACAGGTAAATGTATGTTTTTCATGCCAAACTGCATTTGGAACGTTTATATTTGAATAATCAACACTAGCCGGATTTGTGTATTCTTTTGATTTAAACGGGAATCCGCTGTTTCCAAAAGATCTGTGCTGCTGGAAAGCCTGTTCGGTATGACACTGTGGCCAGAACACCTTCCAAACCGTAGCTCCTTCAGCTATCGCTGCATCAACAAACTGTTTAATATCACAATTCATATTATCAATATCGATCGAAAATGCCATAACATACCATCCATTCTGTCTTTCTTTAGTATCTACCGGCATATATAATACCTGGGGAAGGTCTTTGATTTTGTCAATAATAATTTTCGCATTTCTTCTGCGATTTGGCATATTCCAGTTATCAATTCTTTCCAGTTCAGCAAGGCCAATTGCTGATTGCATCTCGGTCATTCTGTAATTCCAGCCTACTACATTATGTATATATGGGAGTTTTTGCTCAAGTTCAAGGAGACTTAAACGTTGTTTGACATCATATCCATGATCTCTGAAACTACGTGATATCCATGCATAATCTTCGTTATCGGTTGTTACCATTCCTCCTTCTCCACCTGTGGTAAAAGTTTTATTCTGACAGAAACTGCAAGCTGCAATATCACCCAATGCACCGGTTTTCTTTCCTTTGAATGATCCTCCGTAAGCTTCTGCGTTATCTTCAATAACGAATAGCTTATGCTTTTTTGCAAAAGCATTGATCTTGTCCATATCACAGACATTGCCATACAAGTGTACAGCCATTATAGCTTTGGTCCTTTCATTAACCAGTTTTTCAGCCGACTCAACACTAATACAATGATCATCAATATTAACATCCGCAAAACGGGGAATAGCTCCGGCCTGAACTACCGAGAAGCTGGATGCAATAAATGTATAACTGGGAACAATAACCTCATCACCCGGGCCAATACCCAGTGCGGTTAACCCTACATGAAGAGCAGCCGTGCCGGTTGCTACAGAAATTGCATATTTACTCCCCTGCCATTCTGCAAATTTCTTTTCAAATTCCCTCCCTTTAGGACCTGTCCAGTAATTTATTTTACCGGAACGTAATACGTCTTCAACAGCCTTTATAGCTTTTTCATCGAAGTTTGGCCAGCCAATTAATTTGCTTTTTACTGTTTTTTCGCCACCATTGATTGCAAGATTTTTTACCATAATTTTTTATTTTAAAGATAATATTTTACATAAAATGATCCAAAAATACTTTAATGGATTCCTACAAACATATAACTAATTACTTTTAGTAAATAATACTAATATTCAAAATTATGATATTATTATACGAAAATAAAATATAATAATTTTAATTATTTATCTTAGACTCCTAAAATTACCGGTTATAGTTAAAGAAAGATAATTATATTTTATAATACCCTGAATTTAATAAATCCACTTTTTTTTAAATAAATTTGGCACCACAAACCTGAATATTTTTTGTGAAATTAAGTGAAATAAGACTTTTAAGAGATCCGGGGAAGTCATTTATTGTATATCATGAAAAACTTCCTTTTTCTCCCTGGCATTTTCATCCGGAATATGAGCTGGTTTTGATTTTAAAAGGGAAAGGTAAAAGAATGGTTGGTGACCATATTGATTTATTTCAGGAAGAAGACCTTGTTTTTCTGGGCTCTAATCTTCCCCATGAATGGGCTTGCAATAAAACTTATCATGGTGCCGATGGAAAATTTACCGGTGAAGGGATTGTTATACATTTTCTTCATGATTTTCTTGGAAAAAAGTTTATGGAAATCCCGGAAAATGCAGAGCTAAATAACTTCTTAAATTTGTCTTCCCAGGGCTGTCATATTTATGGCTATACGAAAAGAAAAATCATTTCTTTGATGAAAGAATTACTTGTATCGGGTAATGAGGACAAATTATATACTTTATTCAGGATATTTCAAATTTTATCCAAATCAAATGAATTTCATCTGCTTGCCAGTCCGGGATTTAATGAGCCATTCAGACGCAGGGGCGATGAACCTCTTGCCCAGGCATGGGAATATATTCTTATAAATTTTCAAAAAGATATAAAAGTTAAAGACTTGCTGGAAATTACAAATATGTCGAATACAACTTTCTGTCTTACTTTTAAAAAAACATATCGTATGAGTTTTAAGGAATACCTGTTAAATGTCAGGATTGGTTATGCCTGTCGCTTATTATTAAAAGAATCTCTGAATATTTCTGAAATTGCCTATGAATCCGGATTTGAAAATTTATCAAACTTTAACAGGCAATTTAAGAAAATAAAAGGTGTTACCCCAAAGGTTTACAGGCAGCAGAGATAAATTAAGTAATTAAGGATATTATTTTTATATAACTAACAAAATAAAAAAATGAGCAGACCTATAATTATTTCGGGTACCGGATGTTCGTTGATTGATAATTTATACACCAATCTGGATTTTCGCAGTGACGTTTTCCGGCCTTATTTATCAAAAAAGAAAGGTGACGGGGGCTTAACTCCAGGCCAACTGGTTTTTACGGAAGAGTTTGAAAAGTTTTCAAAAAAGAATATCTCTGAGATATTGAATAGTTTGATAGGACAACGGCCGCCGGATGCTTATAATATTGGCGGGCCATGCATTGTGGCACTGATTAATGCTGCACAGCTTACCTGGAATACAAATACAAAGGTTAATTTTTATGGGGCCAGAGGAAATGATATAGATGGAGAACATTTATCTGAATTGCTTTCAAAAACTCCGGTAAATATTTCAAAATATAAAATAAGTGATAAAGCAACTCCTTATACCAATGTTCTTTCTGATCCGGAATATGATAAAGGGCACGGGGAAAGGATCTTCATAAACAATATCGGGGCAGCCTGGGAATTCAGGCCTGCGGATCTGGATGATGATTTTTTTAATTCGGATATTGTTGTATTTGGGGCTACCGCTTTAGTCCCTCATCTTCACGATAATTTAACTTCGTTATTAAAAAAAGCAAAAGAAAGAGGGAGTATAACAGTTGTTAATACTGTTTTTGATTTCAGAAATGAAAAACTCAGGCCTGATTTAAAATGGCCATTAGGCGAATCGGATGAAACCTACAATTATATTGACCTTCTCATAACCGATCATGAAGAAGCTTTGCGTTTAAGCGGAATGAATTGTATAAATGATGCCAGGAACTTTTTCATTAGCAATAAAACAGGGGCTTTTGCAATAACACATGGAACTAATCCGGTGCATATATTTTCATCAGGCAGATTTTTCAAGCCTCAGACAGTAATAAATATTCCCGTATCTGAAATGGTCATTTCAGAATTGAAAGAAAGGCCTGAATTAGCCGGGGACACAACAGGTTGTGGCGATAATTTTGCGGGAGGAATGATCGCATCATTAGCTATGCAATTACATAAAAGCAGGAGCAGTCCTCCTGATATCAGTCAGGCAGCTAAATGGGGGATCGCATCAGGCGGATTTGCATGTTATTATGTAGGGGGGACCTGGTTCGAAGACAGGCCGGGAGAAAAGATACAAAAAATACTTCCTATTTACGAAGCTTTAAAATAATCAATTAAAGATGATATGGAAAATCAAATAAAAAAAATGGTACTGTTTGGAGCGGGGAAAATTGGCCGGAGTTTTATTGGTCAATTATTTAGCAGATCAGGATACCGGATAATATTTGTCGATATTTATAAACCTGTTATTGATGCTTTAAATAAAGAAGGTAAATATAAAATTCAGATAAAAGATATAGAGGGGCAGGAGATAATAATACAGCATGTTGAGGGAATATATGCAAGTGATACTGACAGGGTTGCCAAAGCAATTGCAGGTGCTTCAATATGTGCCGTATCTGTAGGTCAGCAAGGCCTCCCTTCAATTATTCCTGTTCTTGCAACAGGACTTTGTTTACGCTATCAGCTTTATCCGGATAGCCCGCTGGATATTATAATTGCTGAAAACATGAGGAATGCTGATATTTGGTTTCGTGAGAACCTTCTTAAACATCTCCCCGAAAATTACCCCTTCAGCAATCTGGTTGGATTAATTGAGACAAGCATTGGCAAAATGGTACCGATAATGTCGGATGAAGACACAAAAAAAGACCCGCTTCTGGTGTTTGCTGAAGCATATAATACTTTGATCCTGGATAAAAATGCTTTTAAAAATCCAATACCGGATGTAAAAGGCCTTGCGCCAAAAGAGAATATGAAAGCCTGGGTTGACCGGAAATTATTTATTCATAATTTAGGCCATGCTGTTGTTGCTTATTATAGCTATAATTATAATACTGAGCTGATTTACTTATATGAAGGGCTGGCTATTCCTGAAATTTATGAAGGTACACGTTGTGCGATGCAAGAGTCGGCCGGCATATTAATGACTTTATATCCTGATGAATTTACAGAAAATCAACTTGAAGGGCATATAGAGGATTTATTAAAGAGATTTCAAAACAAAGCCCTTGGAGATACAATTCATCGGGTAGGTTGTGATTTACCGCGTAAACTCTCTTCTTCCGACCGTTTGGTAATGCCACTGAAACTTGCTATTTCTTTCAATCTGCCATTCACTTATATTAAACAGGCACTTTGTTATGCTTTTAATTTTAAGGCGCCAGATCAAAACGGAAATATGCATCCTGAAGATATCAGGTTTCATAATCTTTTGAAGGAGAAGGGTAAAAAATGGATATTACAAAATATTTGCAGTTTTTCTTCAGAAGAGATCGCTATTCTAATACCCTAAAAGACAAATTAAATGTTATTATCAAATTGTTCTCATTCAATTTCATCATGATATTCCTGCAAAGATTTGACCTTATATTCGCCATTTTTTCGCTCTTTTATACCGGTTGTGGCAGCTAAAGCTGCAGCAGTTGTGGTTATATAGGGGATTCCGTATCGGATGGCATTTTTACGGATATATGAATCATCATATTCACTCATCTTACCAGCCGGAGTATTAACAACCAGATCGATTTCGTGGTTTTTTATTGCATCAACTATATTTGGCCTGCCTTCATAAATTTTATTAATAGCTTGTGATTTAATCCCATGTGTTTCAAGGAATTTTTTTGTACCACCAGTTGCCAGGATATTAAAGCCCATATTAATAAAATTTTGAGCAGCTTCAAGAATATAATTTTTATCTCTGTCGGCTATGGTAATTAATACATTACCTTTTACGGGCAGGGAGACTTTGGTTGCTTCCTGTGATTTAAAGAAAGCCAGTCCAAAAGAATCGGCCAATCCAAGGACTTCTCCTGTGGACCTCATTTCCGGGCCAAGCACCGGGTCAACATTTGGAAACATATTAAAAGGGAATACAGCTTCTTTAACCCCGAAATGTTTAATTTTTTGATTTTTAAGATTAAAGACGGGTAATTTTTCGCCAAGCACAAGCCGGGTCGCTATTTTTGCCATTGATATATTACATATTTTAGACACAAGGGGCACAGTGCGTGATGCCCTTGGATTTGCTTCCAGGATATAAACTGTATTATTGTAAATGGCATATTGAATATTCAGTAAACCTATCACTTTAAGTTCTACAGCTATTTTCCGTGTATAATCATATATTGTTTTCAGATGAACCTTTTCAATAATTACAGGAGGAATTACACAGGCTGAATCTCCTGAATGTATTCCTGCATACTCAATATGTTGCATAACTGCCGGCACAAATGCAACTTCACCATCAGCCATAGCATCGGCTTCCGCCTCTATTGCATCTTCAAGGAATTTATCTATTAACAAAGGCCTGTCCGGTGAAACGTCTACAGCTAATGCCACATATTGTTTAAGCATATCTTCATCCTGAACTATTTTCATACCACGCCCTCCCAAGACATAAGAAGGACGGACCATTAAGGGATATCCAATCCGCAAGGCAATTTCAAGGGCTTCTTCCAGATTACTGGCCATACCTGATTCGGGTTGTGGAATTTCCAGTTTTTCCATAAGATGGCGAAAATGATCCCGATCTTCGGCTAAATCAATAGTTTCAGGACTTGTTCCAAGGATTTTGACACCATTTTCAGCCAGTTCATTTGCTATATTCAGAGGCGTTTGGCCACCAAACTGTACAATAACACCTTCAGGTTTCTCCTTTTCGTATATACTTAATACATCTTCAACAGTAAGTGGTTCGAAATATAATTTATCAGAAGTATCAAAGTCTGTTGATACAGTTTCAGGATTACAATTAACCATTATTGATTCATAACCG
>CAZLXM010000001.1:49938-58663 GCA_964563105.1 uncultured Bacteroidaceae bacterium | reverse complement strand
CATCTCTTATTTCAAAAGCCGCATGAACACAGCAATAATCAAACTCAATCCCCTGCCCTATTCTATTTGGGCCACCACCAAGGACCATTATTTTCTTTTTGTTGCTGACTTTAACTTTATCTTCAGCATTATATGTGGAATAGTAATAAGCAGCATTTTCCACACCGCTGACAGGAATAGCCTCCCATGCCTGATTTATTCCAAGTGAAATACGTTTATCACGGATTAATTTCTCCGGTATTTCCAGCAGTTGACCAATATATTTATCTGAAAAGCCTTCTTTCTTTGCCTGAATAAGTACTTCATCCGGAAGTTTGTGATTTTTAAAAGAAATAATTTTTTCTTCAAGCTCCACCAGTTCTTTCATTTGATTAAGGAACCATGGTTTAATATAGGTTTTCTCGTATAGTTGTTGTATATCAGCTCCTTTTTTTAAGGCAGCATAGATAATATATTGCCGTTCACTGGAGGGGTCTTTTAAAAGGCCCATAAGTTCTTCCAGGCTTTTTTTCTTAAACTCTTTTACGAGCCCAAGGCCATAACGTCCTGTTTCAAGCGACCTTATTGCTTTTTGCAGTGCTTCCTTATAAGTTTTACCTATGCTCATCACCTCTCCCACTGCCTGCATTTGAGTTCCAAGTTTATCCTCGAGGCCGTCAAATTTTTCAAAAGCCCATTTTGCGAATTTTACAACCACATAATCACCTGAAGGAGTATATTTATCCAGTGTTCCTTCACGCCAGTAAGGAAGTTCGTCCAGAGTCAGTCCGCCTGCAAGTAAAGAAGAAACATATGCTATCGGGAAACCTGTTGCCTTGGATGCAAGTGCTGAAGAACGTGATGTCCTGGGATTTATTTCAATAACTACTATTCTTCCGGTTTTAGGATCATGGGCAAACTGGACATTAGTGCCCCCTATGACCCCAATGGCTTCTACTATCCGATATGCATATTCCTGAAGTTTTTTCTGCAGTTCAGAACTTATTGTAAGCATCGGGACAATACAAAAAGAATCTCCTGTATGCACACCCACAGCATCAACATTTTCAATCATGCAAACTGTAATCATTTGATTTTTTGAATCTCTTACCACTTCCAGTTCAAGCTCTTCCCATCCAAGAACAGACTCTTCCACCAAAATCTGATTAACAAGGCTTGCAGCAATACCTCTTGCTGCTATAATGCGTAACTCTTCCTTGTTGTATACAAGACCTCCGCCAGTTCCCCCCATTGTATATGCCGGCCTGATAACCACGGGATAGCCAAGTTCTTCGGCAGTTTTTTCAGCATCTTCCACTGTGTTTACAGTTTTACTGTCAGGCATATCTATACCAAGCAAATTCATAGTTTCTTTAAAAGCAGTACGATCCTCCCCCCTTTCAATGGCCTCTAAATTAACTCCAATAAGCTCAACATTATATTTTTGAAGAATGCCTTTCTTTGCCAGGAGCGAAGATAAGTTTAAACCAGTTTGACCACCAAGATTAGGAAGAAGGGCATCGGGCCTTTCTTTTTTAATGATCTCCGTAAGCGCATATTCATTCAGTGGCTCAAGATAGGTATAATCAGCCATTTCAGGATCAGTCATTATTGTTGCAGGATTGGAATTAACCAATACAATTTTATATCCCAGTGAACGCAGTGCTTTGCAGGCCTGAGTCCCGGAATAGTCAAATTCACAGGCCTGTCCGATTATAATCGGACCTGATCCGATGATCAGTATCTTATGAATATCTTCCCTTTTTGGCATTCTTCTTTAATTAATTAAAATGAAAAAACAGGCGTAAAAGTATAAAAATTCCATGAGAATTCCGGAATAATATTTATTCCTGGTTTTAAGGAATTATTTTTTGTCAAGTACTTCAAAATTAACAGACAAACGATTTCCATCCTCATCAATAAGGGTAAGTTGATGCTTTCCTTTGGCGGATATTACAGGCATTTGATGTATATGCCCCGTCTTGCCAATATATTCATTATCAAGATGCCAGAATATCAATTTTTCTCCGTAACGATGGGCAGCCTCACATATCATTCTTCCCCTGTTTCCTTCAATTTCGAGTGGTATATAAACGAGTGATCCTTTTTCCGGATATATAAATTGCATATACTCAGTTTCCATGTCATCTGTACAATTTTTCATCAATGGCGGAAGAAGGCGATAAGAAGGATCTTTGAACCTGTAATAGTATTCCTGCACCGGAGGCAGGATAAACCATGGAATATGGCGGATCTTTACCGGATCATAACAGGCGGCATTAACCCTGTAATTATTATTTTCCGAAAGATGGATTACTTTATGGTATGGACATACAGAAGAGTTTAAACCGGCATGGCATAGATAGACAGAATCTTTTTTCGGGCAATTTATCCCTGCCCTGTGCCCGCTCAATGCACAAACATCTGCTTTTATAAGATCATCAAAAGGTATGTCAAACCATTTACCGGAAGGCAGGACATTATATATTTCAAACATCACAGGGGATGCGATTTCAATACCACTAAGGCCGGGGCGTCCCTCACCACTGGCATTTCCGGCCCAAACAGCTACTACAAAACCGGGTGTGACGCCCACTGCCCAGGCATCTCTAAAGCCAAAGCTGGTACCGGTTTTCCAGGCTATCATCCTGGATGAATGGAAGCTCTCCCATCCCGTTTCAGACTCCGGACGGTTAACTTCGAGTAAGGATTTAAAAGTAAGAAATATAGCGCCTGCACCCAGAATTCCATGTTCATCAGGAGAATTATCTGAATTATCATTTTTATCAGGGATCCATGAAGGTTTACGATAATCGGCACTGAAATATTTACTGTTTGACCGGGTATAATTATTCAATACTCTTGCCATACTGCTGTAAGCCCCTGCAATTTCAAGCAGACTGGCTTCTGCTCCGCCAAGTATAAGGCTTAAACCATAATGTTCAGAACCCCGGGAGATTGAGTTTATGCCTAAACGACGGAGATCCTTATAAAAACGGTCCACTCCGTAATCTTTCAGCATCCTGACTGCCGGAATATTTAATGAACGTTCCAGTGCTCTTTTAGCAGGAACAACTCCATCATACCCCCGATCATAATTTTTCGGGCTAAAATCCTGATACCTGGTTGGTATGTCAGGGACAAGGGTTCCGGGTAAAATAAGGCCCCTGTCAAGCATAAAGGCAAACAGAAAGGGCTTCATAATACTTCCGGTACTTCTGGGAACTACCGGCATATCATTATCCCCGCCATATTCAGGATGCATATTATTTCTGATATTTCCGGTATAAGCAAGAATATGGCCTGTTTTATTATCAATAATCAGGCAGGCTAAATTATGGATATGATTTCCATAAATTTTATTTTTATTATTATCAACAATTTGATTTACCCGTTCCTGAAGTTTAATATTTATTGTAGTCCGGATTTTTAATCCGGGATAAAGCATATTTGCTTTTTCCAGTAAATGGGGTGTATACGATGGCAATACAGAAGGTTGGCGGGGAACAGGCTCTGTAAGGGACAATTCATAAGTCAGGCTGTCAATAAACCCGTGTCCCAGCAGTTTTATCAGGAGCTTATTTCTCTTTTTTTCCAGGAGTTCCCTGTTCTTTCCAGGATGAACAAGTGCCGGTGAATTAGGTAATACGGCAAGGGCAGCCGATTCTGCCCACGAAAGGGCCCAGGGGCCACAATTAAAATATCTCCATGCTGCTGCTTCAAGTCCTATTACATTTCCTCCAAAGGGGGCATTGGAAGCATACATTTTGAGAATTTCATTTTTTGAATATTTTAATTCCAACCCGATTGCCAGGTATATTTCAAGCAATTTCTCCCATACTGTTCTTTTCCTGTTTTTGCGGGATATACGGATTGTTTGCATTGTAATAGTGCTGCCACCCCGTACTATACGACCTGCTTTAATATTTGAAGACAAAGCTCTTATAAGCGAAAGTGGATTTATCCCGGGATGTTTATAAAAATACCGGTCTTCAAAAAGTAAAAGAGCAGCTTTAAATTTTTCAGGCACACTGTCAAGGACGGGGAACCTCCATTGACCATCAGATGCAATCTTTGCACCCAGGAGCTCTCTGATGAAGTAATTACTGTAGAGGCAGGATCCTGAAAAAGCTTAGACGGTAAAGAAAAAAATATCAGCAATGCAGATAAAAGTAAAATACTGATAAGGATGGTATATTTCTTTGTTTTAGACATTAGAAGTCTGCAATCGGATTTTAATCTTCATACAAAGTTATCTAATCCGGCAATATTGGACCGGCCTGGCCTGCTTCGACCACTTCAACTTCACGTCCTTCTTCCAGTGCATTTATATCTGGCCTGTACATTGCTTCGCAGTATGTTGCCGGAAGATAGAATTTCCCTTTATATGCAGCATTAAGCTTAACAGCAAAATGCTCTCTTTTGCCCCTATCAATATTGAAATAAGTAATAACTCTGTCATCTCTAATATCCTGATATTCAGGTATACTATATTTTCCCGGATCTGATTCAAATAACCGGATATTTTGTATTTCCCAGCCTGAAGGGAATATCTGTGTAAGGGCCATATCACGGTAATTTCCAAGGTTTCCGGGATTATATACGGTTACAAGGGCAATAAAATCAGTGCCTTGCCCTAGTTTAGAAATATTAAGATTATTACCTGACATATCAAGGTATCTCACTGAAAGGGCCAGGTTTGAGGAATAAGTTTTTTCTTTTCCATGAACGGGGGCCCCGGAAACAATAAATCTAATATAGAGTAAACCATTTCCTTTATTGTTAACTTTTACAGAACCTGGTCCGTCGTGTTTAAAAAAATGCTCAACAGTAGAATATGAAGCCTTAGAAGCAGCATATTTTAATTGCTCATTATCAATAACATATTCATATTTTAATTCGTCCGTTGTTTTTATTCCTCCTGCAAATGCAGATACAGCGATAAGTGCATTCGCTATTGAATGCGTACTATACCAGGAATCACTACTTAACATTTTCGATATTTCCTGTAACAAAGGCACTGATTTTTCCCTTTCTCCGATTAGTATCATTGATTCGAGGATAATTGCCATATCCCTGAGGACAGAACCAAAGGTTATTCCCGGATCCGGATAAGTTATCAGGTCTGTTCCAATCTTTTCTGCTATTTTCCGTGCTGATTCTGTTTGTCCGGCTAATGCATAAGCTGCTGCGAGCCTCCAGGCTGCAATTGAGTTTATATTTGGCTTTTCTCTCAGTCTGTTCATTGCACCTGTTTCAGGTCCTCCTGCAAGGGCCAGGGTAAAGAGTCTGTATGCCTGAGAAAGTTCGGAGGATGATTTTTCAAACTGGTTCATATTTACGGAGCCAGTCCAGCTTTTTGCAGCTTGTTTTTGAAAACGGAGCCAATTATTTAAAAAGTTTGGCGGTATTAGATATCCCTTCTTTTTTGCTTCAAGTAAAAAGTGTCCGGCATAACTAGTTATCCACTCATTTTCATGGCCGGTATCAGGCCGGTTTCCAATTCCGCCCCCTGATAACTGCATATAGCCTAATTTTTGTATAGCCATTTCAATGTTATTTTTGATCAAGGCCATCTTTTTTTCGTTCATCTCCATAACATCTGCCAGGTATAACTGAGGAAATGTAGCTGATATAATTTGTTCGGCACAGTCATAAGTGTATGTATTAAGAAAAGCGAGCCGTCGCCCGAAGTCAACCGGCTGGAGGGCAGATACTTCCAATATGCCGGTATTAGTACCCTTCATTCCCGGGAGATCAAAATTGCCCATCCATGTTTTTCCCGGCTCAACAACTCCATAAATAAAATTACTGACTTTCGAATTAGCTGACTGTATATCAATTTCCGTTTCATTTATTGCACGTTCATTTCCCGAAACAGCAGTGATTTTGATATTTCCCCTCCCGTTCAGCTCAGTAGTATTCAATATAAAATCCACAGTTTTTTCACCTGTCCCCGAAAATTTCACTTTTTGCTTTAGCTTAGCTGAGGTGAAATTATTGCTATGTTCCAGTAAGAGGCCCACTTCATTTATTCTGTCTTCCATTGCAAAAACACTTACAGGGAGCGCAATAGTTTCAGAAGGACGCAGAACTGAGGGAAGAGTGCTTAATATCATTAGAGGGTTTCTGACAGGTGTTGATTTTTCATCTGATCCATATGCTCCCTTATTTCCTGCTACAATCATAGTTTTCAATGAACCTGCATAGTTTGGTATATTAATTTTATGCTTTTGTGTTTTTCCTGCAGGAAGATGAAAGGGCCCTAAGTATCTTACTACCGGAGGGAATCTTTTTGCCCTTCCTTCCTGCTGTTGAACCGTTGCCCCCTCATCCCCGCCTATACTGAATATTCCATCAATACGCCCTCCAAATGCGCCAAGGACATGGTCATATAAATCGAAAGAATTTACACCAAGAGCTTCTCTGGCATAAAAAGTATTCCAGGGATCCGGAGTTTTATATCGTGTAAGGTCCAATAATCCTTCATCTACCACAGCCAAAGTATAGGTCATTTCTTTACCCGATTTTTCTGAAACTGTAATTTCAGCTTCGGATAAAGGTTTCAAAACTTCAGGAAGTTTCAAAACAGGATTAAGTCGGGTGTCGTTGTCTTCAACCATTATGGGTATTACTCCGTACATACGCACAGGTAAATCATTAACAGACTGGTTATGAGGCTGAATTAATGAAATATTCACAAATATATTAGGTGACATTTCTTTTGTAACTTTAAAGCTAAAAGTTGTTTCAGCCCCTGAGGTTTTAATCCAATGGTGCTGTAATACTCTGGTCCCATTTTCAATACTTAAAAAAATCCTTCCTTTTTCACCTGAAGGTACAGTAATCTGAGCTGTTTCACCGGGTGCATATTTAGTTTTGGAAGCACTGAAAGAAAGCATTGATGCAGCGGAAGGATCCTCCCTGTCACTCCTTCCGGCCCACCCGGGATAATCAAAATACACAATTTTTCCTGTAGAATGTTTTCCTTCCGGGTCATAAACTCTGATAAAGAATCTCCCCCAACCGGGAGTTTCAACTCCAAAGCTAAATAATGCCTTACCTTTCACTGTATTTAATTTTTTTTCAAATACCGGTTTATAATATGAGCTTCCGATATATGAAGCCAGATTTTCATCTCCGGCATGCCACCACCATTTCCAGTCCAGTTTATAGATAAGTACCTGAAGATTTTTCCTGTCCACAGGGGAAGCATCCTCATCCAGTGTAACAATTTCAAAATTATATAAAGTATCCGTTAACAGCATGTCATCATGCACAGCAGCCGGTATTTTTAAACCCGTATAAAAAGAATAGGGGGAATAAGGTATAGAATAGAGATCAGTACTGAAATCACCTCCTTTTTCGAAAATACGGCTGGTAAAGAGTGCATTTACTTTTCCCGGGCTTTGTCCTTTTAAATCAAATACGGTACTAAAAGTTATAAAACCATTTTGATCAAGATTCCCCCGGAATATTTCCTGTTCTGCCGGTTTAAAGGAACGGGAAGGGTCTGTGAATACATAGTCGGAATAGCCTGGAAAGGATGTGCTAATATTCTTAAAATTAACTGATACGGCAGCTTTAAGATTTGAAGCGGGTGCACCATGCAACCAGTTTGAGGAAAGGGCCGCTGAAACAGAAGCTCTGTCAGACCGTAGTTCATCAGCATCAAAATTGAGATTAATTTTCAGACGGTTAGGTTTTATTGTCTCAATACGAAAGTTTTTGCTAAACATAAGGTTACCTGCAGAAACCTTTGCATTCCAGTTTCCTGTGGGATCTTCCGCTTTAGTGGCTATTTTAAAATTATAGAAACCATTAAGACCGTTTATCGAAGTATGTTTTGACACCCGTTTCCCGTGAGGGTCAAACCATTCAAGAGTAACAGGATGGTTTTCAGGCAAATGCATGTCTTTATCCTCCAGGATAAATGTTATAAATAAAGTGTCCCCCGGTCTCCACACCCCTCTTTCTCCATAAATAAAACCTTTAATGCCATTATTTACGCTTGTTCCTGTGATATCGAAACGGCTAAGGGAAAGAGAAGAACCCTGATCAAGACGCAGATATCCTCTTTGTTTCTCTTTAGAAGCGATTAGGAAAAAGGGCGGGCTTTCCAGGATTGTCCCGGCAATACCATTTTTATCCGTAATGAGGGAGGTTATTAACTTTTGCTGAAAATTATAAATATCCAGTTTTACGTTTTGTAACGGGTCAGTTGTAAGAAGATCCGTTACCGCAAAAAGTATTGATTTATCATTTCCATATTTAGCAATAATCCCAAAATTGGATGCAAGGACATTTCGTCCAACTTTGTTATCAAACGCATAATAAGCATCACTGCAGGGATCTTCACGACGGTGCCAGTCGTAATTGAAATAATCATAATCTTCCCAACCATAATAGAAAGGCGAGTCATTCATTGCCATTTCTTTTTCAATAACCCTTAAATCATCAAAATCATCAGATTCAGAAATAGTATTCATTTCAGGACATTCAAACAAAGAATGTTTTCGTCTGAAACTTAATTCCACCCTGTAAATTGCCCCCGGCTCAGAATCGATAAGTTCGGACAAGTCGAGTGAAAAACTATTCCATTCATTAAGATTTACCGGTCGTTCAGATATCAGCTCAATACTTTTTTTTGCAATGAGCCTTCCTGCTCTTTTAAGTTCGTAATCACCATCAAGATTGTTCATTTGCAAAAACTGGTATGTTGAGTTGTGCTCCAACTACTTGTAAT
>CAZLXM010000001.1:27137-49928 GCA_964563105.1 uncultured Bacteroidaceae bacterium | reverse complement strand
AATATTTTGATTATCCTGAGATCTATACCTTTCAGATTAACAGTTTCGAACGGGAAAAATAATCCATCGGAACGAGGAAGAATTACACCTTTTCCTATAAGCCGTATTGCAGGTTTTAAAGCTTCAAAATTAAGTATGGCTGTTTTTTCATCAATAAATTTTTTTCCAATTATATTTTGAACTCCAGGGCTGATTGTAATCTTAAGGCTGCCTTTTTGTCTGATAAGCGGATAAACTTTTATAATATTATCCTCAATATTGAAACGAAGATCAGTGAAATTTTCCAGGTAGATAAGGCCATCCAGGTTTTGATTTGTTTTAAGGGGATCGGAAAAAGTAAGTTCAATATATTGTTCGGGATACTGTATAACTTTTTGATCCATAAGAATAAATTCATCCTGTGCGGGAATTTCAAATTCTCCGGAACCTTCAAAGGAAAAGCCATCACCTTTCCCTTTCCATCTGATCCTGGCCAATTCTTTCTTTTCTGACCGGCTCACGCTGTCAATTACAAAATAATGGATTTTTCCATCTTCCTGCTGTAGCCATTCTATAGGAAGATTATTATTTCCCTGAGAGGCAGAAATGAAAGTTTCAATTTCATCAATCGACAATTGATCACTTGAAAGAAGTTTAGCCTGTATTTTAATATAGTTCAGATCTGTTTTACTATAAGCCCTTAGTCCATCAAAAATCACATCAATATTTAATGGTATTGTTTTAAATGAAAAAGTAAAATCTTTTATATCAGAAACATCTTTAAATAATTTTGATATCAGGAACCTGGCTTTATATTGAGTTCCTGCAGGCATTCGTTTTTCAGGCCTGAACTCAATGGTCCGGTTATCAACAATATGGGTAGTCCCTTTAATTGCAGGGTTAAATTCAAAGATTTTATCTTTTAACTCAGATTTTCCTTCCGGAATATTTTCCAGATCCGCAGAAAGCCTGACTCTGACAGATGATTCAGCAGATATCAGACCTGATGTAAAGGCTGATATCAGCGGATTGAATTCAGGTTCAGGAAGCAGCGTGTCTTTTTTGGATTTACAGGAAAAGAATGCAAGAAGGAAACTAAGGCAGATTATCCGGATCCTGCAAGATTTACGATGAAAACCTGGCGGAAGGCCGCAATTTATATTGTTCATTTTATTATTATTAAACTGAATAATTAAGAATTTAAAATCAATTAGTCTTTAATTCTTCCATCCATGTCAGAGCGATCAATTTCCGGGATCAAAGGCCATTTTATTGTTGTTTTATCACGTTGCGACCTATAAATTGCCGTAAATATTTCAATAGTTTTGCGTCCGTCAATTCCTGATATTAAAGGATCCCTGTCATCCAAAACTGCCTGAATAAAATCTTCATCCTGTAACTGAATATAATATTCCACAGCATCCACACTATGGAAAAAATCAGAGTCTTCTTTTATCCATATTGGCAATAGATTTTCTTCACCTGCGACTGTCCATATATCATTAACCGGAGGTTCGAGTATTCCTGACATCCCGGCAACAAACATGGCCCCCCCGTCGGTTTGAACCCCAAGTGAATATCCATTTGTACCGTGTATATGAACTTTTCCATATATTCCTGGCTTCTGGGCATTACTTACAACAATGTTTGCCAGGCCTCCGGTTTTAAAGCGTAATATAGCAAGTGCTGTATCTTCAACTTCAATATAATTATGATTAATATTTGTCCAGGTCCCGAATAATTCTTCCGGCTCTCCCCCCATGAACCATTGTAAAAGGTCAATCTGATGAGGTGCCTGATTTACCAGTACCCCTCCTCCCTCTTCCTTCCATTTGCCGCGCCATGGATCACTTTTATAATATTCTTCATCTCTCCAGCCAAGCATTGTTACAGTACCCAGAGCAGGAAGCCCTATTTTTCCATCCTGAATGGCATTAAATAAACGTTGGCAGGGGCGATAAAATCTTCTCTGACTTACAACTCCAAGTTTTTTATTATTTTCCATGGCAGCTTTTATCATTGCATCGCAATCAGCGAGGCTGGAGGCAAGAGGTTTTTCCACCAGAACATTGGCCCCGGCAGCAAGTGCCTCAACTGTAACGGTTTTATGGGCAGGATGCGGGGTGCAAACAATAACTATATCCAGTTTTTCTTTTGTGACCATTTCAGCTATATTATCATAAGCCTTTACCTCGTATTTATCCTCAAATTCAAGTCTTTTATCTTCTGAACGACTATAAACAGCAGAAAAATCAGAATTATATGCATTAATAAGCGCCCTGGCATGGATATGACCAACTTTTCCACAACCTATTATTCCGGTTTTTAATTTTTGATCCATAGAAGTTACAAAATTATTCAGGGAAGTAATATGACCTTGATAAGTCCTTTTTCTTTATTATATAAACGATTAAACCATGCAGCCCCTTCAGACAGGGGAGCTGTAGCGCTTAAAACCTTTCCGGCCTGAACTTTAGCATTTGAGATAAGATCCAGGACTGCTGAGTATTCCCCATTTATAGCACAAGAACCATGTATACATAATTCTTTTGTTACCACGGTTTGCAAAGGTATCTCCACTTTAGCCGAAATATTTCCAACAAGGGTTACTTTAGCCCCTTTACGGGCACAGTTAATTGCTGTTTGAACAGTTGAGGATAAACCAACTGCTTCAAATACGAGATCAGCCCCCCTATTATTTGTTTCAGCTATGACTTCGGCAGGTACATTTGCATTTTGGGGGCCCAACACCTTATCAGCTCCAAATTCTTTGGCTAAATTCAATTTTTCAATGTCGGGGTCTATGGCAATTATTTTACCACAGCCGGCAATTCTAAGTAACTGAACAATAAATAACCCTATCATTCCTGTGCCTATTACGAGTGCTGTATCGTTTATTGATAAGGGGGTAAGCCCTATTGCATGTAGGGCCACTGCAACAGGCTCAACCATTGCAGCTTCAATAAAACTCACCTTATCAGGGACCTTATAAAGAATATGTTGTGGAACTACGACATATTCGGCAAAAGCACCATTTCTTCTATATTCATTTGTTGATACTCCAAGCACCATCCTGTCATCACTCAGGTTATACATTCCTTTCCTGGAATACCAGTCATCCAGTTTATAAATTGTTGAATCGAATGTTACACGGTCTCCTTTTTTCCATCCTTTAACAGCTTTGCCGGTTTCTTCAATAATACCTGATGCTTCATGCCCCATAATTAAAGGAGGGATTCTTCTGCCGGTACTTCCATCCATTCCATGAACATCGCTTCCGCATATACCGGCTGCTTTAACTCTGATCAGCACCTCATTATCATTGAACTCAGGATCCGGAACGTCAATGAATTCAAGATGCATATATTCTTTTAGTACAAGTGCCTTCATAAATCTGATGAATTTATCATTATAATATCAATTATTGTTTGAATTGTGAAAGCCGCTGAAATATATTCCCTTTTCCGGATTACGATAAATTAATAAAAAGTATAAACAGGGTTTTGGCCGGATTATTTTGCAGAACAGAATAATCATGCTTTTTTAGTTCCTGATATTTTTCATTATTCATTAATTTACGGTTAAATTAAATATATACAGGATAGTTTGTTCAAAATAATAATACCTTTGCAAGGTAATTATAATTAATTTTTTTTTAAAATGAAATCAGGAAAAGTTAAATTTTTTAATGAGTCTAAAGGTTATGGATTTATTAAAGACAATGAATCTGAAAAGGAGTATTTTGTTCACGCTAGTGGACTGGTAGATGAAATCAGGGAAGATGATGATGTTACATTTGATCTCCAGGAGGGGAAAAAAGGTTTGAATGCGGTAAATGTTAAACTAGTATAAATAATACTTTTTATTGATTCAAAAGGTGCCACTGAACGGGCACCTTTTTTTATACAAATAAACTAACTACCAGTGTTAAGGCCAGTCCGGATAAAGCAATTATTGTTTCCATGACAGTAAATGACTGCAAAGTTTGCTTTTCATCCATACCAAAATATTTACATACCAGCCAGAATCCGCTGTCATTTACATGTGCAAGGATTGTTGCACCTGATGCGATTGCAATAACGGTCAATGCAATATGATGTTGATTCAGACTAATTATCTCTAATACAGGAGCAATTATCCCGGCTGCGGTAATCATTGCAACTGTAGCTGATCCCTGGGTAATTCTTACTGAAGCAGCAAGGAGCCATGCCAGTAAAATAACAGGCATGGAAGAGCCGGCAATAGATTCTGCCATTATATTTCCAATACCGCTGTCAATCAATACCTGTTTCAGTACACCTCCGGCACCTGTAATTAGAATTATGATGCCTGCCGGGCCGAGGGCCCTTGTACTCAGATCCAGGATTTTTTGCTTTGGCATTTCTTTTTTGAAGCCTAAAAGCCAAATAGCCAGTAAAGTAGCAATGATAAGTGCAACAAAGGGATGACCTGTAAAAATCAGTATTTCTGTAAAAACAGAATCATTAAGCAGCTCTTTTGAAATTCCAAAATTTGTAAAAGTACCTATAAGGATCAAAAAGAGAGGAATAGCAATGAGAGTAAAAACCAGGCCAAAGGATGGCATATTTTCTGTATCCTGTTTTTGTCCGTTATTATGAATAAACATATCAGCAGGAGGCTCTATATGGATCTTCCGGGCAATAAACTTACCGAATACCGGGCCGGCCAGGATTGCGGTTGGAAAGCCCAGTATGAAACCATATATTATTACCCATCCGATATCGGCCCCCAGAATATCTGTAACAGCTACAGGCCCGGGTGTTGGAGGAATAAAAGCATGTGCAACAGCCAGGCCTGCCAATAAAGGTATCCCATAATAAAGAAGAGAACGTTTTGTGTCACGAGAAAGAGCATAGACTACAGGTATCAGGATAATTAACCCGACATCAAGGAAAATAGGAATAGCAACCAGAAAACCGGTTATCAGCATGGCCCATGAAGATTTCTCTTTTCCAAATTTTTTAACCAGATAATGTGCAAGTGATTCAGCTCCCCCGGAGCTCTCCAGCATTTGCCCGAATATAGCCCCCAGGCCAACAACAGTTGCCACGAATCCCAGGGTACCGCCCATACCATTCTGAATAGAAGCAGTAATGTCAGATAATGGCATTCCGGCAAGTATGCCAACAAAAATTGAAGTTATAAGAAGAGAAATAAAAGCCTGGACCTTTACTTTCAATACAAGAAATAAAAGCAGGGTAACTCCTGAAAGGACAATAAACAAGATATAAGAAGCTGACATATCAGAGGATTAAAAAAATTTCCTCCAATATATATAAATTGTTATAAACAACATCAGGGAATTCCCATAAATTTATGTGATTGAAGAGAAATTTGCCATTGGGGATTTTGTTTAATAAAATCTACTATAAGCTGAGTAATAGATTTATGAACACTCCATTCAGGCTGAAGATATAAATGACAGTTTTTGCTTACTTTTTTGGCGTTTGATATTGCCCAGTTAAGATCTGAATTATTGGCAACAATAACTTTTAGTTCATTTGCCAGAGGATAAATATTGTTTAAGGGAGGAGCCTGTTTTTTTGGTGACAAACAAATCCAGTCCCATTTGCCACTTAAAGGGTAAGCCCCGGAGGTTTCCAAAAAAGTTGTGATCCCATTGTCTTTCAGTCTTTTGCACAGATAACCCAGATCCTGCACCAGGGGTTCACCTCCGGTAACTACCACAGTTTTTGCCGGGCAATTATTTGCATTTTCAACAATTTTATCTACTTCAATTCCGGGAAACAATGAAGAATCCCATGTAAAAGAGGAGTCACACCAGCTACATCCCAGGTCACATCCTGCTATTCTTATGAAATAGGCAGCTTTTCCGGTATGAAACCCTTCTCCCTGAAGCGAATAAAACTCTTCTGCAACTGGCAGTGTGTATTTTTTATTTTCGGCTTTTTCCGAAAGCATTAATAAAAGTCCTTATAAATAGCTAATTATTTATTAAATCCATAATACTCCCTGAATCTTTTAACAAAATCAGTATTATCAATTATTCCTGAAAATTTTTCAGCACCCGGGCCATATGAAAAAACCGGTACCATAGCTGCTGTATGGTTGCCTGTTGTAAAAGCTGCTTCAACTTCTTTATTTTCGAAACTTCCACCTGTAATGGCCATTCCTCCGGTTTCATGATCAGCGGTAACAACCACCAGAGTATTTCCGTCTCTTATTGCAAAGTCGAGTGCTATTCCAATAGCGCGGTCAAAATCCAATGTTTCATCAATAATACCTTGCAAATCATTTTTATGGGCACTCCAATCGATTTGAGAACCTTCCACCATCAGGAAAAATCCTTTTTCATTTTTACTTAATAATTCTATTGCTTTAGTGACTCCGTCAGGTAAGAGATTACCCCTGTTTTCTGAATATGCGGGTGGATGAACAGGATACAGGAAAGCTGCCAGTTTACCATTTTTAAATGATTTAAGGTCATTTTCATCTTTAACAACTGTATAACCTTTTGAAGTAAGGGAATCGATAAGGTTCAAATTATCTTTACGTTTGGCGAAATGATCATAGCCGCCTCCAATTGCGATATCTACTCCCGAATATATAAAATCCATTGCAATTTCCTCTACCATTGATCTGTTGGGCTGATGGGCAAAAAATGCAGCCGGTGTGGCATGGGTAATTGCACAGCTTACCACTATCCCGGTGGCCAGTCCGTTTTCACCGGCAATACTTAAAATAGACTTCAGATCATTTCCCAATGAATCCTGTCCGATAACGCCATTTTTTGTTTTTGTGCCCGTAGCAAGGGCAGTCCCGCCTGCAGCTGAATCTGTCACATAATTATCAAGGCTGAAAGTCTTTTGAAAACCGGAATATGGAAACTTCTCCATATTTAATTTGTATCCGGCTTTTGTCATGGCAGAATAAACATGATTATGTGCCATACCATCCCCTATCATGTATATAATATTTTTAACCGATGGAGAAGCTGCATCCTGTGCGGATAAATTAAAATAACTTATTATAAATAAAACTGCGACTAATTTGAAATATTTGTTAATCTTCATGATAAATAATTGAATTACGTTAATAATATTAAATTTCACTATGATCTTAATTCTTTAAAATATTGTTAAAATTTAAACAAATCATTCCATGTAAGGTTCATTTCCAGGTCTGATCCTGTAAAGTATTTCAGTTTCGAAATTGATAAAACATAACTAAAATATTGGAAGTCAAAATTAATATTTAATCATTATTTTCACTGTTTAAAACAATTAATAACAAATGAAAAATTATGCCGGTTAAAACTGCAATTGCCTCTTATGGTATGTCGGGGATGGTATTTCATGCACCACTGATATCTACAAATAAGAAATTTGATCTTTATAAGATTCTTGAGAGAAAACATAGCCGTTCACGGGAAAGATATCCTGACTCTGTTATTGTCAGAAGTTTTGAGGATTTATGCAAGGATGACAAGATTGAACTTATCATTGTCAATACTCCGGATAACACGCATTATGAACTTACAAAACAGGCCCTTGAAGCCGGAAAGCATGTGGTCACAGAAAAACCTTTCACTCAAAAATATGATGATGCCATGAAATTAGCTGAGCTGGCTGATAAGAAGGGGCTTATTCTAAGTGTTTTTCATAACAGAAGATGGGATAGTGATTTTTTAACTGTAAAAAAAGTAATTTCCGAAAATCTTCTGGGCAGGCTTGTAGAATATGAGTCTCATTTTGATCGTTTCAGGAATTTTATAAGAGCAGGCACCTGGAAAGAAGATCCCGATACAGGTACCGGTACCCTTTATAATCTTGGATCACATATGATTGACCAGGCACTTGTATTGTTTGGAAAACCTTCAGCGGTAACAGCTGATATCAGGATTTTTCGCAGTGGCGGCAGAATTGATGACATTTTTGAGCTATGGCTCCAATATCCTGACATAAAAGTTAGTGTATGCGGGAGTTATCTTGTACGTGAGCCCGGGCCGAGATATATTTTACACGGAACAGAAGGATCATTTCTAAAATGGGGTATTGATCCCCAGGAAGAAGACCTTAAGCAGGGAAAACTTCCTGCAGGTGATGATTGGGGAAAAGAAAAAAGTAATGAGCACGGTCTTTTACATACTACAATAAATGGTATAAATTTAAGGCGACAATATGAGAGCTTACAGGGTAATTACCAGATATATTATGATGAAATTTATAAAGCCATCAGAGAAGGTTCATCCCCGCCGGTAAGTGCTATGCAGGCCGGACTGGTAATACGTATAATTGAAGCAGCCTTTGAAAGTGTAAAAACAATGAGGGCCGTAAAACTTGATTAATCCAGTTTTATACCGGCAGATTCACAAATTCCTTTAAGATAGCCAACAGCAAAAAGATGCCCCAGCATATCATAACCTGCAGAAATTCCGCCTGAAAAAGTTTCCTGTGTTTCGCCGTACATTGAAGGTGCATGATCAGACCTGATCATTCCGTTAAAACCTGAATTATAGTAATGTTTTATCATTTCAGCAATTGGTGTCGGGCCATCATCAATGAAAGTCTCACGAAAATAATTTTTATCTCCTTTTACATCACGAAAGTGAATAAAAAAGATCCTGTTATCATTAATCCATCTTTTCGAGAGTGCTTTAATATCTTCTTCCATAATTTTGAAAGTTGCCTGGCAAAATGCTATACCATTTGAATCAGAAGGATATTTTTCATGTATTTTATCAAAAGATGCTGCGTTTATCAATATTCTTCCCACACCAAGGAAGGGGCTCAGGGGCGGATCATCAGGATGCAGCGCCATCTTTATTCCATATTCTTCAGCTACAGGCAATACAGCATCAAGAAAGTAAAAGATATTTTCCCAAAGTTTATTTTCATCAATACGTTGTTCGGGGGGAACTTTATTCATTTGTGCTGTTTCCATATTGAATTCGCTAATTAGTGCCCCTCCCCTGTCAGGAATATCAATTTTTGTCCGGTACCAGCCAACTGAAGCCATAAAATTCCAGCATAGCAAGGGAATAGATAACTGTCCCATATTTCTGATCATTTGCCGGTATTTATCTATCCATTCATCTCTGTTTGGAAGCCCCAGTTTAATTGCTGACATATCAAACTGGTCCCCTTCGAGGCCTGCCAATATGAACCCGGCATCTTTAAATTCTTCCTTTATAGATTTCAAAGCTTCAAAATTATATGGTGCAGGCTTGCCGGATATTTCAGGCATAGCCTTGGTAATTGCATAGTTAACACCAACCTGACGGGCAAGGGCCCATTTTCTCTCATCATATTTTGGTGGAAGTAAAAGTGAAAGTTGCATATCTGATAAATTTATTGATTATTCTTAAGCTGTTTTATTCCATTAAAATTTACAAATAATAAAAGCCTTTATTATCATTTTACTTTTGGATCCTGGTATGTATCTTTTGTTTAATATTATTATAAGATATATCACTAACAAGTTTTGAAAGAGCTTTCTCATCTCCCGGTATAATACCTTTATCAACCCACTCCCCAAGCAAGCCGCAAAGTATCCTTCTAAAATATTCATGCCTTGAAAAGGAGAGAACGCTACGGGAATCTGTTGTCATTCCGATAAACCGGCTTATAAGACTATATGAAGCCAATGTAGTAAGATGCTGTTTTATACCTTCATAATGATCATTATACCACCATGCAGGCCCGAATTGAATTTTTCCTGCCACGCCATCTTCGGCAAAAGATCCGGTTAAGGTGGCAAATGCCTGGTTATCTGAAGGATTAAGTGTATAAAGTATAGTATCGGGTAAATTAGCTTTTAATTCAAGACTGTCGAGAAAAATACAGAGGCTTTCTATATCACAGGCATTGCCAATAGTGGCAAATCCTCCATAAAGTCCGGCAAGTCTTTTTAAACGACTGCTGGTTGCACGACGGGCGCCGATATGGAGTTGCATGATCCAATTCCTTCGCCCGTATTCTTCAGCTAAAAATTGCAGTATCCAGGACCTGAGGGCAATATCTTTTGAAGAGTCAATTGCTTCTCCCTGTAATACTTCCCTGAAAATTAAGGCTGCATGATCTTTTTTTACTCTAATAAATTTAAAACCTGAATCCAGAGAATGGTCAGAAGCAAGACAGCCGGCCCTGGCAAATTCTTCCATACGTAATGTCAGGGCCCCGCAATATGAACCCAGGTCTTTAATCCTTACGGAGCTGCGATGTTCTAAACGTTTTAGCCAGTCAGGAAATAATGAAGGATTAAAATTAAGTGCAGAATCTGCCCGCAGAGAAGGAAACACCCTGATACCATGGCCGGTTGAGGATGCTTTAGGGTGAACGGTCACATCGTCACAAAAATCATCAGATGTACATAAAATTTCGACCTTCAGTAATTTTAAAAGATCCATTATCCCCATATTTTTTTCTTCCAGTTGCTTATTGCATTTCTGCCATATCAATTCAGCATTTTTTTCATCCGGTATTATGTCTATTCCAAAAAATGTATTTAGTTCCATGATACTCCAATGATAAAGCGGACTTCCGATTGCAGAAGGAATAGTACGGCACCAGTTTATAAATTTCTGTTTATCAGGGGCATTTCCCGTGATCTCTTCTTCCGGGATACCACATATACGCATCGCCCTGTTTTTATACGGATCCGATGTTACCCAGAGAGAAGCTATATTTTCGAAGCGAAAATTCCCGGCAAGCTGAACAGGATCGAGATGATTGTGATAATCAATAATAGGAAGGGGTGCAGCAACATCATGGAATAATTTTTCAGAAAGTGAAGTATTTAAAAGAAATGAAGATAAATTACGGGGATCCATATTAATAACTTTAAGTAAATACTTTTTTATTTTTTACTTACAGACTTTCTCTTTTTAATAAAGGAATCAGTCTGATTATTTAGAATTTATTTCTCCGGCATTTTTTTTTCTGTAAAAAACCATAATATGAAACCTATGAACAGACACAGCATACCAGAAGCAATCGCAAGGGCACCGCTAAGCTTACTGACAGAAGGGATACCTAATATTAAAAATAATATTCCTGCAAGTACAAATGAAAGAGTATAAAGATATTTCAATGCATGTCTGAAATTTTTATCTATTTCAGGAATATTTTTAATCGGTGTTTCAAGTCGCAGGAAAAAGTTCCTGACACGTTCAGTATATGACTCCATCCTGATTTTTTTAAATGATGAGCCGTAAAAAATTAAAAGACACACTGCTATCTCTATAGCGGTAGCCAGTTCCCAGGATATTTTATCCGGAAAACTATTGAGAATAATTCCGGTTACAGCACCAAGTATAACAGTGAGTATTGCCCCTGCAGGAGTAGGCTTTTTGCTGATTATTCCCAATACCAGGGGAATACCAACCGGGATTGCAAAAATTCCGGTAAATAGTTTATTAGCTTCAAAAGCACCTCCAAAATCGCTGATGAACAAAGCGCCGAGCAAGGTCAATAAACCAACAAGTACTGTAGATATTTTTGCAATATTTAGTAACTGACGGTCGTTGGCATTGGAATTAATAAGTCTTTGATAAAAATCTTTTGACAATACACTTGCGATCACATTATATTCTGCGTTAAGTGTTGACATGGTAGCAGCAAACATAGATGCGATCATAATCCCCATCATTCCCGGCGGGAGCAGCATACTCGAAATTGCCACATAGGCCATTTCTTTGTCAGGAAGGTCGGGCATAAGCATTTTGGAAACAATTGGCGGGAGCATAAAAACAATCGGGAAAATTAAAAATAACAGGGCACTAAGTAATCCGACTTTTTGTGCAGATTTTTCATCTTTTACGATATAAAATCTCTGAATAAAAATCCAATTTTCATTATATTTTATTATGATCATGATATAATAGACAAACAACCATAAAAACTGTCCTTTGGGACCATTGAACCAGTTGAAATGATCCGGCAGTTCATGCATAAGATTTCCAAGGCCCCCGGCATGTTTTAGTGATAATACCATTAAAATAGCCGAGGTAAAAATTAAAATAACGAATTGCACAGTTCCCATTATTGAAACCGCCCATATTCCGCCAAATATTGTAAAGAAAATTATAATAAGAGATGAAATGATCAGGCATGCAGGCAATGACAGCGGAGTAACTGCGGTAAGGAAAATACCGATTGCATATAGTCTTACCATATTATCAAGTATACGCATAATGAGCCCGGTCCATCCTATTGTTTGTCTGACCGGATGGTTGAACCTGGTTTCCAGGTATTCAATAGGGGTTGAAACACCGGCCCTGCGCCATCGCTTTGCAAAAAATAAAGCAGCAACTATACAGGCGGGAATAGTACTCCAGAATATAGTAACAGAAACAAGGCCATGTTCATAAGAAATACCGGCATAGGCAACAAAAACAAAAGTACTGAAAAGGGCCATAAAGTTACTAATTCCGGCAGCAACCCAGGGGATGGTATTTGATCCTTTTGTATATGCATCTATATCTTTTACAAACCATTTAAAAAATAAGCCTATACCGGCCATAAGAAGCATATACAGGCCAAGGGAGATGTAATCAAGAGACTGAAGTAAGGTCATTTCAATAGTTTATCTGAATTTGACAATCAAGAATGCAAATCTAAAATGAAAAGTGGAGAGAAAATTGAATAATATTTGCTAATAATTGAACTAATTTTACATAATCATTAAATATTGGATTTTTTATCAGATATTCCGGAAAAGAAATATTTAAACCCAAACATTGATAAGCTCATTAATATTATTTTTCAATATTAACACCGGAAGGAAGTTCCCTGGGAATCCTGTTTTTTAAATCTCCCAGCCATGGCCATAGTATTTGTTCATTCAGGTTAACTTCTGTGCTGACAACCTTATTTGTTTCATCAGCTTCTGCCACTATTTCTCCGGTATAATCAAATACGGCAGATTTAAAATTATAACCTGAAGATATGAGATAAATCTGATTTTCAATCGCCCTGGCCCTGGCAAGGTTAATATTCCCTCCCCAAATTGGCATAAGTATCATTTCTGCTCCTTTTAATGCAAGCGCCCTGGCAACTTCAGGAAAAGTAACATCCCAGCAGATCATCATCCCAATGCGCCCAAAATCAGTATCAAAAACCGGAAAATCATTTCCTGGGGTTACACCTCCGTCAATTTCTTCCCTGGGAAGGCATACCTTTCTGTATTTACCGGCTAATGAACCATTTCGATCAATTAATACTGCAGTATTGTAAACAACGCTTCCGTCTCTTTCCAGGATTCCTGCAACAATATAAAGATTATTTTTCCTGGCTATTTCTCCCAGTTGCCTGGTTGAAGGGCCCGGAACAGGTTCGGCGGCCGAAACATATTTAAGTCCTGTTCCGGCCATTGTGGCAGCTTCAGGTAAACATACAATATCAGCTTTATCTTCACCGGCTTTGGCAATTAATTTCCCAAATTGTTCTATATTTTCAGCAGAACTTTTTGTGCCCCGTGGATAATGAAAAATTGTGGCTATTTTAACAATACGTGATGGAATTTCATTCACTTCTTCGAATAAACATTCACCGAAGTGTACTTTTCCATTGCCATCCCATCTGTAAGCCAGTTCAAGTTTCGCTTTCCGGGCATCCTGGGGAGTTTTATAGATTTGTTCAATTATTGACCAGTTTTCGGGAGACTTTTGTAATAATGTACGGGGATATTCGGCAACTCCAATTTCTTCGCCATTTTCTTTCATCCAGATTACTCGCGCTAAAACCGATCTCCAGGGCTGTTCTACTTTTTCAGCCTTGAAATAAACCCTGAAACGGTAATACTTTTCAGGACTTATATTTATAGTATTAACCCATGAACCATTTGCATACTCTTTGTTTCCTCCGGCTAAAGTAAGGGTATAATTATTACGGAACTTTATCTTTTTATTAATATAATTTAGAGGCGTGAGTTCTTCACGCTGACACTCAAATTTCCAGTCAGAAGGTTCAAAAATAATAGTCTGGGCACAGATGAATGTGTTTAAACAAACATTCAACATGAATATGGATATAAAAATAAAATTAAAGGGAGACAACAAATTTATTCTCTTTGTTTCGCCAGAAATAAGATTCTCTTTCATTATTATGATTTTATTTTGATCAGTTATGAAATTTGATCAGTTATGAAATTTGATCAGTTAGAAAAATTATCTCAAAATATTAAATTCCGGATTTAATTTAGCGATATGCCGGTATTTTTACACTGAAAAAATATTTGATCAGAGTTCCCTGATTTTTATATTTCTGAAAGAAACTTCATCCCCATGATCCTGCAAAAGAATGCGCCCTGATTGAGCTTCTCCAAAACCAGGCCTGTTTTTAAATTTACTTATTGCCACAATTTCACGAAACTCTTTACTGCCTCTTTCATATTCCAGTACTTTGAAACCATTAAGCCAATGTTCAACATGTTTCCCTTTTGCAAGAATCCTGACATTATTCCATTGTCCTACAGGATTGACCCTTTTATTTTTAGCCGGGATCAGATCATATAGTGATGCGAAAGTACGGCTTCCCGCTATAGGGCCCATTTTTGCATCAGGATGCAATCTGTCATCAAGAACCTGATATTCCGGTCCAATTGCAGATCCTACATGACCCTTTTCTTCCTCGGCAACAAAATACTTGATACCGCTATTAGCACCGGGAGTTAATTTAACCTGCAGTTTTAGTTCAAAATCAGAAAATTCCTCTAAAGTAACAATATCTCCGCCATGACGTGATTCGGCCCCTCCTGATGCCTCAACCGTAAGGGCGCTATTTTCAACTTTCCATCCTTTTTCGGGAAATTTATCCTGATATGCCTTACGCCAGCCATTAGTAGTTTGACCGTCAAAAAGAAGCTTCCATCCCTCCGCAATTTCTTTATCACTGAGTTTATTTGTGAGGAAAGCTGCTTCAGGTGCCGTTGTTTCCATGGAATATTTATCCGGGTCCTTAGTTATAATCCGAATATTTTTCCACATTACAGTACTTCCCAGATATGAACTATCACTGATTGCATGCACCTGCAGGGCAATAAATCCTTCAGCGGTTTCATCATCATAAAGATTCGTTACAGGAATATCATTCACCCAGGTTTTAATATGCGGACCGACAGCCTCTATCCTGAATTTATTCCACTGTCCATTTTTAAATGCCTTTCTGGCTTCTTCCTGTTCAGGTGCAGTGAGTGTGTAAAGCCAGCCATGTCTGGCCTCATCATATATTCCTCCGGTCCATGCCCTGTCCGACGGGTCAATTTCCACCTGATATCCATGTACCCTCCCATTATTATATTCTGGAATACTATGACTTCTTATCTGAATACCACTATTAAGGCGCGGATCAACTTTAAACTCCATTTCCAGGATAAAGTCACTATAAGACTGCTGAGTACATAAAAAACTATTTGGAGTTTTCAGGACAGAATGACCAATTATGGTTCTGTCTGAAATTTCATAAATGGCATCTCCGCCCAATTGAACCCATCCTGTAAAATCTTTTCCATTAAAAAGGTCCTCCCATGGAGCTTTTCCTTTTTCTCCGCCTGAACATGATATCATAGATATCATAAATATTCCTGTAAAAATTACAAATAAATTCTTCATAGTTATATAAATTTAATTTTTTTGCAAATTAATAATTTTTTTGGATACATTGTTACTTTAATTGTTGGTTGCACCTAAGGCCGGACATTATTAATTTTTGTAACAATTTAAATTTTTAAGATATCGGTTTTCAAGATTTATTCATATATTTATCTTCCGGGTAAATCAATTTTTAACACACTAAATTCATGCAAAAATTAACAAGTTTTATCTTTTGTACTTTTTTCCTTCTGTTCATTTCTTTGCAACAAGCTTATAGTGGTTTTCAATTAAATGATAATAGTTGGAAGGCCGGTGTTTCACGTGTTAATATTACACCTGAGAAATCTATATGGTTAGCGGGTTATGCTTCACGTGACCACGCCTGTGAAGGAGTGTTACATGAAATATGGGCAAAAGCACTGGCTTTGGAAGATGTCAACGGGCATAAAGGAATACTGGTCACAACAGATCTGCTGGGCTTTCCCAAAGAGATGTCTGACCGGATCAGGCAGAAGGTCAGCGCTGAATATGGAATTCCAAGATCTGCCATAATTCTTAGCAGTTCACATACTCATTCAGCCCCTGTTCTAATGGATGCTCTTTTCGATATATATCCTTTCGATGATAGTCAGCTTGAAATCATCAAAGAATATTCGGATAAACTGGAGAAAAATATAGTTCAATTGGCCGGAAATGCTCTCAGATCAATGGCCCCGGCACAAATTCACTCTCAAAATGGTGTTGTCCGCTTCCAGGTCAACAGAAGAAATAATAATGAGAATACATTGTCACTGCAAACAGAACTAAATGGCCCGAATGATTATTCTGTTCCGGTAATAAAAGTTTCTGATCCTTCAGGTAAATTACAGGCAATTGTTTTTGGTTATGCCTGTCATGCTACCGTTTTGGGAATTTATCAGGTTTCGGGTGATTATCCGGGTTTTGCGCAAATTGAGCTTGAGAAACTATATCCCGGGGTTACAGCCATGTTTTTTCAGGGGGCCGGAGCAGACCAGAACCCTATTCCGCGCAGAACAATATTTCTTGCAAAACAATATGGAAAGGAACTGGCAGCAGCTGTTGAAAGGGTTTTGAGTGAAGATATGAAAAAGCTGGAGCCGGAACTTATCACAGCTTATTCTGAGACAGACCTTCCTTTTTCAGTTCTTCCCGCTAAAGAAGATCTAATAAAGGTTGAAATGAATACCAAAGGTTATCAAAAACGCTGGGCTTCGAATCAGATCAAAATACTTGAAGAGGGAAAGGCTTTTATGGACTCTTATCCTTATCCTGTTCAGTTCTGGAAACTGGGAGAACAGCTTTTAATGGTCCTTGGAGGTGAATTAGTCATTCAATATGCGATTGAATTAAAAAAAATATTTGGCCAGGAAATATTTGTAATGGGATATGCCAATGATGTGATGGCTTATATACCATCTGAAATTATCCTTCAGGAAGGCGGTTATGAAGGAGAATCTTCGCATATGGTATATGGTTTACCGGCAAAATGGAAAGAAGGGATAGAAACAAATATATTGGAAGAATTCAAAAAGTTAGGTAAGAAATATAATCTTACAATGGAACTTGCATCCTCTTCGGAGAGTGATGGCCGGTAATAATTTTTAAGAATTTTTTCCTGTTATCTCCTGTAACCATTGTCTGAATTCTTCTCCGAAGTCACTTCTTTTCAGGCCATAAATAACGTTTGTTTTGAGAAAATCGAGCTTATTTCCAATATCATGACGTTTCCCTTCGAATTTGAGCCCGTACATCGCATGTTCTTTCACCATTAGTTGCATTGCGTCTGTTAACTGTATTTCATTATCTTTACCGGGCTTTATTTTTTGCAAATACTCAAAAATTTCGGGGGTAAAGATATATCTGGATGCAATAGCAAGATTTGATGGTGCCTGTGAAGGTGCTGGTTTTTCAACAAAAGTATTTACATGATAAAGGCTGTCATTAATAACCTGACCACCAATAATCCCATATTTGGAAACTGCATCAGAACGGACTTCCTGCA
The DNA here is from genome assembly GCA_964563105.1 of uncultured Bacteroidaceae bacterium. GTDB lineage: Bacteria > Bacteroidota > Bacteroidia > Bacteroidales > CAYVTV01. The sequence goes on along the minus strand of CAZLXM010000001.1, from coordinate 32,352 downwards.
AAGCAACTACTGAACCTTTAAACTTATTATATACATTTATAAGCTGGCGTGTAACCGGTACTTCGGATGCAGGTTCCATGATCGTATCACCTAATAGTATTGCAAAAGGCTCATTATTTACATGATTTTTTGCATACCGGACAGCATCTCCGAGACCGTTTGATTCTTTTTGCCATACAAAGGTGATATCAGCTATTTCGGTAATTCCTTTTATAATTTTTAATTCTTCATGTTTATCTTTTCCTGAAAGTAAAAATTCAAGCTCAAAGCTTCTGTCAAAATGTTCCTCAATAGCTCTTTTCCCTTTTCCAATTATCATAAGAATATCGGTAATTCCTGATGCCACAGCTTCTTCAACCACATACTGAATTGTAGGTTTATCCACAACAGGTAACATTTCTTTTGGCTGGGATTTGGTGGCTGGCAGGAATCTTGTCCCGAATCCTGCTGCCGGAATAACTGCTTTCTTAATCATTTTAAATCTTATATTTCTTTATTACAGACTAAATCGGGTTTAAAAATTTTCACATCAATAGCTGAGAGGGCTTTTTTAAGTTCATTGTACATTACCTCATTATCATATGTACCAATAACTGCGCCGCCCGAACCGGTAAATTTAGCACTGGCACCAGTGGACCTGGCAGTTTGGACCATAAGCAAATTTCTTTGACTGATTTTCATTACTTCCTTCCTGATATCGAAATTTTCATTCATCAGTGGCCCGATTTTATCTTTTTCGCCTGATAATAAATATTTCCAAACTTTTTCGGTAATTGAGCCCCATTTAGAAATTGCTTCTAAAACATTAGCATCCCGGAAATTATATCTCTCCCTGAAGTTATCATGTACCACTTCAGAACCTTCTGACAGGTCGCAGCTATAAGCAATATATAAAGGAGGGAATAAATTTCTGTCGATAACTTCATATCTCCCATAGCCCTGCTTTTTCATCAATGCTTCATTAAAATCCATATAAACCGGCGATTCATAAGCCTGAACAACTCTGTCCTGTAAACCTGCTGAAATCTTTAATTCTTCGACCTCAACCGACAGTACCAGATTGGCCATTTCCGGCCTCGGGATTTCTATCTTAAAAAATTGCATCAATGCTTTGATGCATGCAGTAATAATAGCGCTGGAACCTGCGAGGCCCAATCTAAAAGGTATATCAGATTTATATCTTATTGTGAAATTTTTGTCCGGTAATGAGTGATCATTATTTTCACAATATTCATAAAATTTTTTAACAGCAGCTTTTAATAATCTGATCCCTCCGTAATATCCATATAATTTGACATCTTTTGTAAGCGCCTTCATACTCATAAATATATTGGAATCATATTGGGCAGGTATTATTTCCAGCTCCGGAGATTCAAATAATGTTACTTCAGCATAAAAGTTACTAAAAACAAATGCAATCGTTTTTCCAAAGTATCCGTCGGAAGGATTGCCGATTAATGCGGCACGCGGGTATGACCTGGTTTTTATTATCAAAATATAAAGTATTAAGTTTAATAAATAATCTATATTACGTAAGTGTTTGAAAAATGTTAAACTTCCCTATTCCTGTTTTTTGGAAAAAATAAGCCAGAGAAGTGGCCATAACCCCCAATCCATATTTTAAGCTTCTGCTGAAATTAATAGAGGATGCATCTTCAAAATAACGTGTAGGACAGGTAATTTCTGCAATTTCAAATCCTGCATAAAAAAGCTGGGCTATCATCTGGTTATCAAAAATAAAATCGTCTGAATTTGCCATGAAATTAACTGTACGTAATGCTTTTGCTGAGAATGCACGATATCCGGTATGATATTCGGACAGTTTTTTGTTCATCAATATATTTTGAAATAAAGTCAAAAAGCGGTTTGCTATATACTTATATAATGGCATTCCGCCTTTCAGTGCACCTTTACCCAGAATACGGGAACCGAGGACAACTTCATAAACCTCATTTGCAATAAGGTAGCACATTGAATGAATGAGTCTTGGCGTATACTGGTAATCAGGATGCAGCATCACAACAATATCTGAATGCATTTCTAAAGCTTTGTTATAGCATGACTTTTGATTTCCTCCATAGCCCTTGTTCTCAGCATGAGATATAATGTGTCTTATCCCAAGTTTTTCAGCTATTCGAATAGTTTCATCACTACTGTTATCGTCAACCAGAATAACTTCATCTACAATATCAAAAGGAATCTCGTGATATGTTTGCTCAAGAGTTTTTTCTGCATTATAAGCAGGTAAGACAACGGTAATTTTTTTATTTTCAATCATGATGAATTATATGGCAAAAATAATAAACAACACCATATTACCTTGTATATAATAAATTTTCAGGGAATATTATATTTTCTTTTTGGCAAAAACAAAACCATTTTTCTCATATATTATTTCTAAAAATGGATAGTCATTCATATATTTTTCCTTCCGGTCAATTTTAAAAACAAAGTAACAGGTCTGTTCACAGTCCTTCTCAAGCAGAGCGGCAGAATGGGCCGCTTTTAACCCATTGGCCTGCTGCACATTTCCATAAAACAAATGAGCATAACTTTTAAAGCCTAAAGTTGTAACATAAGCATTTTCAGTGGAAATGTCTTTATAAAATTCAACAGCGGCCCTTTGGGTTACAGCTTCAATTCGCGGAACAACAATTGTGATCACAACATAAATAAATATGGAGCTGATTATAAAAAGTCTTTTTAATCCGCCGGGCCGATTATTATTTATGGAATAAAGACATAAAATAAGTGCAATAATATATATTAAACCAATAAATGTAAGTGCCCAGGGCCAGTTGACATCAGCTTTAAGGTTTGAAGCGGCAAAAAGATCATTTTTTGAAATGACAGCAATCAATTTATCCTGATATTTCCCTATTAATGGCAAAATGGCAACAGCTAATCCAAAAAGCCCTCCAATTATACCGGTAAATGATTTCAGAATTAACGGAATTCTTCTCTCCCCATTCTCAAATTTTCTAATAGTAAGCGCGGCAAAATATGTAAGAGGGAAATAGCACAAAGAGCTGTAATGAACAATTTTTGTGTTAACAAGTGAAAATAATATCAATACAACCCAGAAAATGATCATCATAAATAAGAAAAAATCCTTTCTTAACCCGGGCCCGTCAAATTGGTCCCTGAATGAAGGAAGTGCAACAAAAGAAGCAGGAAAAACACCAATAAGTAAAACAAAAACATGATACATAAAAAATCCGCCATGTCCTGCATCCTCGGTAGTAAGCAGTCTAAACTGGTATAAAATGAACTCTTTTATCAAATCGTAATTCCCTTTTAAAATAATTAACAAATACCAGGACCCTCCGGTAATCAGGACAATAAAAAAATAGATGCTTACATCCCTGAAAGAAGCTTTGATTTTGAAGCGGCGAAAAATGAAATAGACAGCAAAAGAAAGTAGGAAAATAATAATTGCTGCCGGTCCTTTGGTTAGGACAGCAAGGCCGATGAAGAAGGCAGAAACGGCAAGGTGTCTTAAGCTTTCTTCTGAAATTGTCTGATGATGAACAAAATGGATTATACCAATAAAAATAAACAGATTGAACCAGGGATCAATTATTCCGGATTTAAAATAGAAGAAGGGCAGGAATGAACCGGCATATGCAAGAACCCAGTATAATCCGAATTTAACATCATATAACTTTCTTCCTGTATTGAATAAAACCCAGAGGCTGACTATTCCGCAAATTGCATTGGGGAATCTTGCTGCAAATTCATTTATTCCAAATATTTTCATAGACAGAACCTGGAGCCAGATAAAAAGAGGCGGTTTCTCCCAAAAAGGCTGAAAGTTAATTTGTACTGTTAAATAATCTTTGCTAAGGATCATTTCACGGGCTGATTCGGCAAAATTGATTTCATCCCAGTCAAAAAGATGAACTTGTCCGAGAAAAGGCACAAAGAATAAAATACCGTATAGAAAAATAAGTCCAAAAGCAAAAAAAGAAGAGTGTCGTAAATTCATTCAAAAACAAATTTAGGGTTTAGACAGGGAAATATTTTCAGCAAATATACAATTGTTTAGCTCTTAGAAATCCCCCGATAAACAATAATCAACATCAGGTTAAAGCTATTATACTTATACATAGCATATTAGATATTATTAAAAATCTGAAAAATATTGATATTGATGATTTTCAGAGGCCGGAGTGTCTTTTTTTAAATATCCTGAAAAGTGGTTGATCAATACGTTTATTTTTCAGTTTAAAAATACAGATATAAGAAATAACTATACATATAACACCTGCAAGTGCACCAAAAATTATATCAACTAAAAAGTGCTGCGACAGATATACCCGTGAAAAGGCAACTAAAGAAGCAAGAATTAGAAAGAAAAATTTTAATAAGCGGTTTTTCACAAGCAAAGCAAAGCCAAAAAAGAGGGAAAAAGCGGTGGCAGCATGCCCGGAAGGGAAACTATTAATATAATGATATTTCATGCCGTTTATAATATGCAGATCAAAATCTGATCCTTCAAAAAATTTTAAAGGCCGGGGCATACCCGAAAAAATAGTATGTTTTAAAAGCTGTACCAGAAAAGAAGAAAGCAGGAATGAACTCAAAAATACCAATCCATAACGGATTCTGACAAAAAGCAAAATTAAAGCTGTTAAAGCTAAAATCATTCCATCTCCAAACCAGGTTACAACTCTCATAAAATCATCCAGGAAGGGAGTATGAAATTGATTTATAAATATGTGAGTGCCACTTCTTCCATATATCAGCGAGAATATTGAAGCGCTTAAAAAAATAATTAAAAAAGCAGAAAAAAGAAATATGTTTTCTTTGTAAATCTTTTGCATCCGATTTTTTTTAAAAGGGAGTTTAAAGGTAATATTTTAAGCGGAATTTCAAATAATCAAAGAAATGCCGGAATATTAATATTAAAAAGTGTTGAAGCGGGTCATTTGAGCATAACCTCCGGATTAATTTATTTAAAATATTGACTAATTTTGCATGGCATACAATTTATATGGACCAGTCATGTATTTTTGAAGATAGATTATAACAGGAATTAACAGGAGCGAAAAAAATATCCGGAATAATTGAATTTTTGCTGATATAACAAAGAACCTTTTAAGTGTTAAACCGTATTATTATTCTAAAAAGAGAAATTATAAACAAACTCTGTTTCACTTATAGAAATACAACTATAAATAAAATTATTCATAAAGTAAATAAATCATTTCAG
>CAZLXM010000001.1:0-27127 GCA_964563105.1 uncultured Bacteroidaceae bacterium | reverse complement strand
CAGAGGGAAAAATATGTTTTTTCTGAGGATATCGTTGTTTTGGGTATTGTTGGTTTTACCGCTTTATACAGTTGGGCAGTTCCCGTCTTTACAGCCTGTTTCCACTCCTTTTTTTAGTCCTTTTACATTTAATCCGGCTGTTGCCGGAGCTAAGGACCACTCAGGTATTAACTTAATCTCAGCAATTTATAAAAACGCTTCGGCCCAACTGATAAGTGCCGATACAAGATTTGCAAAAAATCTGCCAGTTTATTCCTTTTCTGATGAGAATAAAGAATTCAGGAATTGGGGCTCAGGACTTTCACTTTATCACTCACAATTGGATAGTTTCAGAAGTATAAGTGGAAATGCGGCATTATCCTGTCACATACCTTTAAACAAAAGGCAACTTAGCTTTTTATCGTTTGGAGCTGCTGCTAAAACCTTCTTTTTCAAAGGTGATTTTCCAATCTCAGAAGACAGCATTTTCATGGAGCCCCTCACAGATGACAAACATTTTGATTTCGACCTTGGAGTATATTTTTATTCTGCAATATTCCACGGAGGTTTTTCTGTTATTAATTTTAAGGGAACAAAAATAGAAAGTGATAGTACCGGTTTGGAAATCCATCCCAGAGGATTACAATATTTTGCAAATTCAGGTATAAAGTTATTATTCAGCAGATCATGGAATATAGTTTTTGAGCCTGGTATAATTATGCATACTCATGATTTAAGTATACAAAATATTGAAGAGAAAATTCATCCAATATTAAAACTCTATCTGAAAGATTTTTGCCTGGGTTATTATGAAAAGGATCAAAGCAAATTTTCTTTTTTTTTCGAATATAGATATCCCGCTTTATTTTTAAGTGCATATTTTGATCTTCCTAAAAAATCAGCTTATTATAAAAAAGAGCCGACAATTGAGCTTGCTGCAGGGATCAAGCTGGGAAGGCCTAAAAAGAGAGCAGTTGAACATAGTCGCTGGTAAATTTGAGCGAAAGGATCATGTCAGTAAATAAATATCAAATATTCACCCTTTTAACAGTTATAAGCCTGTTATGGTCAGTATCATGCAATAGCCGTATTGCCGGGAAGACCATTTACTCCCATGATCCGCCATCAGACAATGACAGTACTGACAGTCAATTCACTATCCGTATTGACACAAGTGATATATTAATTCTTCCGCCTTCTACAGGTGTCCAGTTTTACCGGGACGGAATCCTGTTTCTTTCTTCCTCAAAATATGAAAGAAAAATGGTCCCCGGCCATATTTCTTTTGGAAAAGTTGAAGCATACTACAGAGCAATTAATGATACTCTCAAAAAAAGGCATAAAATTTTTGCTCCGGCAGAAACGTTTAACTATCCATGTGAAGCTGTTACTTTTTCCGGGGATTTTAATATCATGTATTTTACAAAATACTCGGAAAAATATGGAAAAGAGAAGATATACAGGGCAGAATACAAAGAAAAGAAGAAGAAAGCTTATTGGGAAACAGCAAACGAACCTTTAGAATTTTGCCGTGACTCAAACAGCTATATGCATCCTGCTTTATCTGATGATGGCTTAATGATGATTTTTTCATCAGACAGGGAAAATTCTGAGGGAGGAATGGACCTGTTTATCAGCCATTATCTGAATGGTTCATGGACAGAACCATCAAATGCAGGCAAACATATAAATACGAAAGAAAATGAAGTTTTTCCCTTTCTTGACGATAAGGGCAATTTATTCTTTTCCTCCAATGGTCATAATGGCTATGGGGGTTATGACATATTTATGTGCCATTATGATGGCAATTCATGGGAACATGCCCTAAATCCGGGAAGCAGGATAAATTCTGCAAATGATGAATTTGCTTTTACCATGGAAAAAAAGAATGGCCATACAGCCTTCTTTTCCATAAAAAAGTATAAGCCGGTTCATTCTGTTCAATTAATGAAACTTGATCTTGATCCATCTTATGATAAGTCATTTTCTAAGCATCTTTCTGATGAGTTATACTTAGCTGCCCTGGCAGATGATCATTCCCCCGCTTTTATTTCCGGAACACCGGAAAAAAACGTAAATGTCAAAAAGATTGATGTTCCCCTCCTTTCTATATTATTGATTATCAGGGAAGGCGATAAGGATACAGTTGAGCCTGATAAAATGAAAGAAGATAAGGGCCGGGATAATACAGTGAAGGCTGAAAAGGTCACGGAACCGGATAACATATTAGCAAGTGAAGAGGCCGCTGAATTAGAAACTGAAAAGCTTGCAAAACTTAATAACAGCCAGGAAACTGAAAAGGAGGCAGAGATTGATAATATCGTAATGTTCAGGAAGGAAAATATGGAAATGAAGGCAAATGACCAGGGTTTAGAAGAGACTAAGCTTATGGTAAAAAAGGAAGTCGATTTTAAAAATGACTTAAATACTGATGATAAAATTGAATATAAAGTGCAATTCCTTTCCACCGTAAAACCTTTAAAAAAATTTGATTTACTACATCTGGATGGTGTTAAATATGACGTTAATGAATATTTTTATAAGAGGGAATACCGATATACAGTTGGCAATTTCTCATCCGCGGCTTCTGCAAGACAATTACAACATGCCTGCCAGCGGGCCGGTTACACAGATGCTTTTGTAGCGGCTTTTAAAAATGGAAAAAGATGCCTGGATATTGAATTGTTTATTGAAAAATAAACAACTTATGCCGGGATTTTAAATGGCCGATTGAAATTGAAGGGCAGACAGAATAATATTTATAATGTTTGGTAGTTTTCAACGGGATTATATAAAACAACATTGGCAAAATGATTATCTTTGTATAAAACCTTTAAAAAGACATGGGTAAGTTTAAAATCTTAAAACATATTTCTATTATAAAGTGTTAATAATATTTTATTTTGAAAACATTTGGTTTTTGAAAAGCATTGTTTATACATAAAGGTTTTAGTACAATAAATTTTATTCATTGGCATAAAAATTGCACAAAATTCAAATTTTTTAAAGCAGATGGATATGAAACGTTTTTTGAAATTGAACGTAAAGTTAGTCAGTGAAATATAATAGTTTTATTTACAATAATATATTATTTGGATACAGATCACATTTTAATATTTCATATATGTTGAAAAAGAGCAAATTCCCGGTTATAATTTTAATTTTTGGAATTATAATAACGTTTTCAATGTCTTGTGTCCCTGTCACTAAGCTTTCTTATTTCAATGATATCGATAGTCTTGAAGAACCTCCCATTAATCCGAGGACCCAAAAGGTTATTATGCCTTTCGACAGATTATATGTCAAGGTCCTTAGTATTGACCCCCAGGTTAATCAAATTTTCAATGCTGCTGATGAAACGAGGTTTACAACCGGTGCTTCCGCTTCTATAATAGGATATCTTGTTGATGAAGGGGGCAATATAAATTTTCCTTTCGTTGGAAATATTAATGTTGGTTATCTTACCACTTCCGAAGCTGCAGAAAAAATTCAAAAGGCTATGAGTGATTATGTCCCTAATACATCCATAGTAGTGAAGTATGTTGATAATCAGGTTACAGTTGTTGGTGAAGTTCAGAGGCAGGGAATGTTTACTTTTACGAGAGATAAGCTAACAATATATGAAGCCATAGGGCTTGGAGGAGGGATCACACGTTATGGTAACAGAAAGAAGGTTATCCTTATAAGAACTGAAGGAGATAAAGTTATGCATTATCAGCTTAATCTCGCAGATTCAAAAATTGCTTCAAAGGATACTTATTATATATTACCCAATGATGTTCTTGTGGTTGAACCACTAAAAGCTGTTTCGTCAAGTTATTCCAATATAACATATACTACAGTTCTGAGTTCCATTACAACTCTTATAGCTGTACTTTTATTTACTGGTGTCAGGTTTTAAAAAAAGTTTAAGAAATAATGGCAAATAATAGTAGTCAGAGTGCAGAAGCCTTTAACATAAAGGAATTTATTTTAAAAGCTTTATCACTTAAGTATTTTTATATTTTAAGTTTTATTATCTGTGTATCCGCAGCTTATATCCTCAATAAAACTTCACCTTCCATTGTAGAGGTCACTTCTGTAATAGGGCCTGTTGAGGACAGGCGATATCCCCTGGCGGGGTCTAATGATCTCTTTGCCGGTTTTGGAGGGTTTAACCAGGGAAGGAACCTGGAAAACGATATTAACAGCCTGAATTCATTTAGACTTGTAGGTAACACTTTACAAAACATGAATTTGGAGATTGGTTATTTTAGAGAATCAAAAAAATATTTTAGACGGATCATCAATCAACTCTATCAAAATGTTCCTTTTATAGTTACCCTGGACAAATCACATCCACAGCCAATAAATGCTAAATTTTATATTAGAATACTTGATGAAAACACTTACAGGCTCACCGCCCTGGAAGAAGAGGCCTCTTTATATAATTTTCTTGACAATAATGTTGTCAGTTATTTTAATGTTTTAAGAGTTGATACTGTTTGCAGGTTTAATGAAACTATTTCACATAGTATGTTTAAGTTTTCAATTTCATTAAATAGTGAATTTAATATAAACAGAACAGATGATGAGCAATTATATTATTTTGAACTGTATCATTTGGACATGCTTACAAGAAATTATCTTTCCAGGCTTACAGTTGAACCTGTCAGTCCAAGATCTTCTTTGATAAAGTTAAAATTTCAGGGTCAAAATGTCGGGCTTACCATAGATTTTCTTAATAAATATGTTGAGACTTATCTTGATGACAATCTTTCAAAAAAGAATAAAATTTCGGTAAATACAATAAATTTCATTGATTCCCAGATATCAGAAATTTCAGATTCATTGTTAGTATCCGAATCTATGTTAAGAGATTACCGTTCAGCATACCAGGTCACAGACCTGAGCTATCAGGGACAACAGGCTTTACAACAGATGACCCAGATTGAGAATGAACGTTCAGCTCTTCAGGTTCAGGAGCGTTATTACAATTATGTACTTGATTATTTTGATAAAAACCAGGATATGGCCGGGCTTGCACCTCCGTCAGTTGCCAATGTTGCAGATCCAATAATGAATACTCTTGTACTGGAACTTCTGGCATTAAATACTGAGAGGTCTGCCATTTTAAGCAATAATGCGGAAAAAAACCTCTTTTTAGGCCAAATAGAAAATAAGCTAAGATTGCAAAAGCAAGCCATCATTGAAAATGTTAAGAACAATCTTAATACACTAAATCTCACCCAGAATGAATTAAACTACCGGGCTGAAAAAGTATCCAGGGAAATTTCCAAACTTCCCCGTACAGAGCTCAATATGGTCAGTATGAAGAGAAAGTTTGACCTTAGTGATGCTATTTACACTTTTCTTCTGCAGAAAAGATCAGAATCAGCTATTACCATGGCCTCAAATTATCCGGATTATGAAATTCTGGAGCCGGCACGGTCAGTTACCAGAAAATATGTTGCCCCTAAATCAAACCTTAATTTATTGATAGGAATATTTTTAGGTTTAATGATCCCTACCCTCTTTATAATCCTTAGAGATTTCTTTAATGAGAATATTACTTCAATAGCTGATGCAGAAAGAATATTAAACAAAAAAGTATTAAGCATTATTTATACAAATACTTATAAAAGTGAAACTGTTGTGAATGATTCACCCCGTTCACATATAGCTGAATCATTTCGTAATCTTCGAAGCATCCTGTTTATGAGGTTTAAAAACTTCCCTTTAAAGGTTTTAATGGTCACTTCAGCGCAGCCGAGGGACGGAAAAAGTTTTGTGGCATATAACCTTGCGGTCTCAATTGCGGCTGTCGGGAATAAAACTATTATATTAGACTGTGACCTGCGCCGTCCAACTTTGCATAATAAATTTAATATGGATAATAATACCGGGCTGTCGAATTATATGGCCAATCATACTGGCCTTAAGGAAATAATTTTTAGTGACCCGAAAACAAAAAATCTTTCTTTTATCCCGGCCGGGCCATTATTGCCCAACACTTCAGAATTAATTGAATCGGGTGCACTGGATGAATTAATGGAAACCTTGAAAAATGAATATGATTATGTAATCATTGATTCCACGCCTTTTGGAATTGTTGCCGATGCCACTCTTCTGACCAAGTATGCATCTCATATTCTTTTAGTCTGCAGGAATAATGCTACACGGAAAGATCTTTTTAATGATGTTCTGGATCTTTTCAGCATAAATAAAATAGAAAATTTTGATGTCGTATTTAATGACCTGAATTTAAGTAAAAGCCGTTATGGCAGATATAATGCATATTATAAAAAGAATTAAATTATGGAGAACAACGAACAAGGTATTAAAATCAGGGAAAAAGTAAAATCATATATCCAACAGGCAGTTCATGTTGACTCAAAAAAAATTCAAAATGACACACTAATATTTAAAGAGGGTTATTTTGACTCAATGGGTTTCATGATGCTAATTACTTTCATTGAAGAAGAATTTGGTGTAAAAGTAAGTGATACTGATCTTATAGAAGAAAATTTTGAATCTGTTATTGCCATAACTAATTTTATCTGCGAAAAAACACAGGTTTCACCATGTGCGGAATAGCCGGCATCATCAATTACCAAAATCAGGAAAAAGATATTTCCAAACTTGAATCAATGCTTCGAGCTATACGTCATCGCGGGCCGGATGACAGCGGAATTTATCTGTCAGCCCATGCCTCTTTAGGGAACGTAAGACTTAATGTTTTTGATCAGGCTTCCGCCAGACAGCCTTTATCCGATCCTTCAGGAAGATTTTGGATAGTCTTTAATGGTCAAATATTTAATTATGAAGATCTCAGGGCAGAACTGGGAATAAAAGGATACAGGCTAAATACTCCAACTGACACGGAAGTAATTGTTCAATTATATTCCATTTATGGAAGCAAATGCCCCGAATTATTAAATGGCGAGTTTGCATTTGCAATTTGGGATAAAAAAAAAGAAGAGCTATTTCTTGCAAGAGACAGGACCGGTATCCGTCCACTTTTTTTTCATAATAAAAATGGCGTTTTCACATTTTCTTCAGAAATTAAATCACTTTTCAGAAATGATTCAATTTATCCTGAATTCAGCCCTGAAAACCTTTCCCAGGTATATACTTTCTGGGCTACAATTACACCCAATACCGCATTTAAAAATATTTATGAAATTTCACCCGGTCATTATGCAATTTACAATCGTAATGGATTTAAAACAGAAAAATACTGGAGCCTGCAATTTGATAATATAAACAGTTCTCTATCGCTTTCTGATGCAATTGATGAATTTGACCATTTGTTCAGAGATTCCGTAGAATTAAGATTAAGGGCTGATGTGGATGTTGCAGCCTATCTTAGCGGCGGAATTGATTCAAGCGCCACTGTTGCATATATAAAAGATATAGGACAAAAAACTATTCAGACTTTTTCTGTCGGATTTAGGGATAAATCTTTTGATGAAAGCAGTTATCAGGATGAAGCAGTAAAAGCTTTCAATACTCAACACCAGTCATTTATTTGTAGTTCAAATGACATTGCTGATATTTTCCCTAAGGTTGTCTGGCACTCCGAAATGCCTTTAACCCGAACTGCTCCCGCTCCAATGTATTTGCTTTCAAAGCTTGTTAATGAAAATAATATCAAGGTTGTGATTACGGGAGAAGGTTCTGATGAGCTCCTGGCCGGATATGATATTTTTAAAGAAACAGTAATACGAAATTTCTGGGCATCACAGCCAAACTCCGTCATGCGGCCTATGCTGCTGAAAAGATTATATCCCTATATCCCGCAAATAAATAATGCAGAAGTTAATATCCTTAAATTCTTTTTCGGATATAAACTTGAGAATACTAATAACCCATTTTACTCTCATTTGCTAAGATGGAATAATTCCAATCATATTAAAAAACATTTTTCTTCTCACTTTAAAGAGCTGCTGAAGGATTATTCCCCTTTGGACCAGCTTGAACTTGGTCTTCCGGAAAACTTTAATTCCTGGAATTCACTTTCAAAAGCGCAATGGCTGGAAAGTACAATTTTTATGTCCGGTTATCTTTTATCAAGCCAGGGAGACCGTATGGGAATGGCAAATTCCGTGGAAGCCAGATATCCCTTTCTTGATCACAGAATAATTGAGTTTTGCACAAAACTGCCTGAAAGTTTCAAGCTAAAGGGTTTGACAGAAAAATATCTTTTAAAGAAAGTACTTAACAATAAGATCCCTGCCGGTATTTTAAAAAGAACTAAACAACCTTACAGGGCCCCGGTTAAAAATGTTTTTCTTTCTGATGATAATTCAGGATATTTATCGTATATGCTTTCTGAAGATTATACAAAACGTGCAGGAATTTTTGATCCTGAATCACTGGGCCAGGTGCTTTTACGGATAAGAAAAACAGGGATCAGCAGTGAAATTGATGATATGCTTTTAAGTTCTGTTGTTTCAACACATTTATTGTATTATCAATTCATTGAAAACAATAATGAAGAATTTAGAGGAGAAAAATTAAAACATATAAGAATAACTGAGGATTTTAAAGAGTGAATTAAACATTTGGCATTAAGTAATAGAATGTCTGTTAATTATAAAACTGTTATATCAGTTTAACCAGCTTTGTTTTTTAACTTATAAATTTCGATTATATGAAGCCTTTTTCAAAAGACATTATTCTTCTCAACAATGTAAGCGAAGTAGTTGACATCATAGTTCAAAAATTACGTTATGATGTGCAGCAGAAGTTCAAACGTACAGGAGGTGTTATTGGCCTGAGCGGTGGTATTGATTCTTCGGTATGTCTTGCATTAGCGGTAAAAGCATTGGGGCCTGAAAAGATCCTGGGTATAATGATGCCTGAGAAGGATTCAAATCCTGACAGTGAAATGCTGGCCCTTGAACTGGCCGGAAAATTTGGGGTAAAAGCAATAAAGGAAGAGATCACCCCTGCGCTGGAAGGATTTGGATGCTATAAACGGCGTGATGAAGCGGTAAAAAGAGTATTTCCGGAATATGACCCGAAAAAGCATAAAATGAAAATTGCCGTGAAGCAAAGCGGCCTGTTTAATAATCTTCCGCCAATGTGGAAGCTAATAATCATTGACAGTAAAGGCAATGAACAGGAAAAGCTGCTTCCAACGAGGGAATACCTGCAAATTTTTGCAGCCTCAAATTTCAAACAGCGCACACGAATGAGCACGCTTTATTATCACGCAGAATCTCTTCATTATGCAGTAATAGGCACGCCAAACAAGCATGAGCAGGAACAGGGGTTTTTTGTAAAATATGGTGACGGAGGGGCAGATGTGATGCCTATCGGAAATTTATATAAAACACAGGTTTATCAGCTTGCTGAATTTCTGGAAGTACCTTCCGGTATCATTGAAAGAACTCCTACCACCGATACCTATACAGCAGAACAAACTCAGGAAGAGTTCTTTTATCAGCTTCCTTTTAATCTTATGGACAGATTCTGGTATGGATTTGAGAATGCTTATCCGGCTGAAGAAGTTGCAAAAGTAATGGGTGAAACAACAGAAAGAGTGGAAGCGCTATTTCGCAATTTTGAAAGAAAAAGAAATACCACTGCATATTTAAGGACTGAGCCATTGAGAGATTATTGGGGCCTGAAAGAAGAGAAAAATTAAGCTTGTTAAAAATCATATAAAAGTATTTTTTTAATCTATTACAAATTTATAGATTAAGTAATTTATCATGTTAATTATGAATGCTGTTGATTATTTTTTTGAGCATACTTCTCATCATGAAAAATTATTTCTTATCGGTAAAGAAGAAATATCATTTAATCAATTATATAAAAATTCCATAGTTTTAAGTAATTGGCTGAAAAATAATCTGGGTAAAGCTAAGCCCGTTATTTTAATTTCAGCAAACAATTTGTTTTTTATAACGGCATATCTGGCCATTATCCGTTCAGGGAATATATGCATCCCGCTTGATCCATTAATTGAAAAAGAAAACTTCAATTACATTTATGATCTTACCAGGCCTTTAAAAATATTTGCCACAAAGGATATTGAACACAGGCTTGAATTAGACGGCAGGAACTGTATATTTCCAGAAACTATGGCACAATATGCAGATGAAAGATCTGAAAAAATAATTGAAACAAAAGATAAAGATATTGCTGAAATAATATTTACCTCCGGATCTACGGGAAAGCCTAAGGGTGTAATGCTTTCCCACAGAAACCTGATTTCTAACACTGCTTCTATTGTTGAATATCTGGAGTTGGATAACGATTCCCGTATGCTGGTTGTGCTTCCGTTTTACTACTGTTACGGCCTATCCCTCCTGCATACGCATCTCAGATCGGGCGGCTCAATCGTGCTTAATAATTCCTTTATTTTTCTGGGAAAAATTATTAGTGATTTAAAAGACTATAAATGTACCGGTTTTGCCGGAGTTCCCAGTCATTTTCAAATACTTTTAAGAAAATCGGATTCATTTAAAAACACTGCTTTCCCTGATCTGAAATATGTAACCCAGGCAGGTGGAAAACTGGCTACTGTTTTTATTGATGAATTTATAGAATATTTCCCTGATATACGATTTATTGTGATGTACGGACAAACAGAAGCAACAGCACGCTTATCCTGGCTCCCTCCCGGATTATATCAAAAAAAGAAAGGATCAATGGGTAAGGGCATCCCCGGAGTGGAATTAAGAGTTGTTAATGAAAAAGGTGAAAAGATAAAACCGGGAGAAACCGGAGAGGTTATAGCACGGGGAGATAATATTATGGCAGGATATTTCGCTGATGAAGAAGGCAGTTCCAGGGTATTGCGTAATGGATGGCTTTATACAGGTGATTTGGGAACAGTTGATGAAGAAGGTTATATCTATCTTACTGCACGTAAAAATGAAATTATAAAAGTACGCGGAAAGAGGATTAGCCCTAAAGAAATTGAAGCTGTGATATTAGATTTACCGGAAGTAATTGACTGTCATATTGAGGGCATCGAAGATGATATTGAAGGAGAAGTACTTAAAGCCACAGTAGTTATCAAAAAAGAAAATCAGGATCGGATATCAAAAGAATTGTTGACAGAGCATTGCTCCAAACATCTGGCCTTGTTTAAGATACCTAAAATATGGGAGATAAGGGATAATTTAAATGTAAGTGCCACCGGCAAGAAGGTTAAAAAAGTTTAATAAGTTTTTTGCTTTAATACATCCAGATATTCTTTCCAGTCGCCTATATCAATCCAATTACTTTGCCATATAGGAAAGACACCAATGTTTCGTCCGTCTTTTTTTAGCTTATTTATCAAATCTGTTATATTATACATTTCATTCTCAGGTATTTCATCAATAACACCTGGTTCCAGGATATACATTCCCGTATTTATTTTAAAAGTGAGTTCCGGCTTTTCAATTAAATCCATTAACATGCCATTAATGCCGGTTTCAATTGTACCATAAGCAATAGGAAAGTTTTTTACTGCAGCGATCACTGTAATTTCATTCTCTTTCTCTTTATGAAAGCGTAATATCTCAGAGTAGTCATCATTAATTAATATATCGCAATTAGTTATAAAAAATGTTTCTTTGATCCTGTCTTTTATAAGGCTCAGGCTTCCGGCTGTGCCCAAAGGTTTACATTCTTCGAAATAAGAAATATCCAGTTTAAGGTTCAGCTTGTCAATATAATATTTTATTAAATCTGCTTTATAGTTAAGCGATATATAAAATCTCTTTGACCCATATTGGGAAAAGCGGTCAAATATTTCTTCCAGCATAGTTTTTTCATTAATAGGGATCAATGGTTTTGGGAGGACGTTGGTTAAAGGTTTAAGCCGTGATCCCAATCCGCCGGCCATTATTACCACAGGCAAATCAAAACCGGCAGAAATTGTTTCTTCATTATCAGTAAAGATATCTTCCCAGAAATATACATTTACGAGTTGACCGGTCTCATCAATAACAGGCATAAATTCAGTCCTGTATTTGAGCATCATGGATTTTATTTCTTCCAGGCTGTCATCAGGGCCCGCAAGAGTGTAATCATCCCGAAGTACTGATCCTACAGGAGTATTCAAATCATGATTTCTGATAATGGCCCTTTGAATGTCACCAATTGAGATTAATCCCGCATATTTTTCATTATCAGCTACCAACAATAATTTGCGATCAATTTTATCCATATATTTCAAGGCATACAAAAGGGTGTCATTAACTCCGATTGTTATATGCAGGATACTTTTTCTCATATTTTAAGAGATTTAATTTTTTATCAGTAAAAGATAGTGTTAATCTGCCACTTAATAAGTCCCATATTTTAGCGTATAATTTCCATATTTATCCGGATTATCAACAGAATCAGAGTACAGACCAATTTTTAAAGAGCTGATCAATTCTTCTATACCGTCAGGAACTGAATAAACAGGTTCAAAGCCCAGTATTTCTTTAATTTTCGAAAAAGATACTTTATAATTCCTTGCATCACTGCCATGAGTGCCGAATTTTAGCCTGGCTTCCGGAATATGTTTTAATATTTCATCAGCAATCATTTTTTTAGTATAGTTATTTTTATCTCCCCCGGCATTAAACACTTCAAAATGTACTTTGTCATTTTCCTTTGTCAGAATTATTTCAATTAAACGTGCAAAATCCCTTACATGACAATAAGGTCTCCAGGTATTCTCATCATAAATAAGTAATTCTTTCCCAAAAAATATATCACGGACAAACTCACTTATAGTTAAATCAAAACGCATTCGCGGGGAAAGGCCAAATGCAGTGGCAAATCTGAGTATAACAGCAGTATAATCAAGTTCATTCTTTTTAGCAAGCAAATATTCTTCATTGCTAACCTTAGCTTTAGCATAAAGTGATAAAGGTTTTAATTCATAGTTTTCATGGGCAGTTTCGTTTTCTCCTATCATTCCATAATTAGAGCAGGTAGAAATAAAAATCAATTTATTAATCTTTTTTCCTTTAAAAAAGTTTATACAGTTTTTAATGCCTTTCTCATTAATACTACCTGATTCATCAGGATATTTTTTTGTAACAGGATCACCAACTAATCCTGCAAGAATCACAACATCAGTTATACCTTCAGAAGCTTTTTCCAGATCAGAAATATTTGATATATCACCTGCCACAATTTTATAATCCGGATCACCAATATAGGCCTGAACAGAGAATTGATGTCCATAAACAAAATTATCCAATACAGTAATTTTATATCCTTTTTTTAAGAGATGCGAAGTCATAACTGTGCCAACATAACCGGCACCGCCAATTAATAAAATATTACTCACTTTAAGGAATTTTAAAAAATTATAATTTGAAGTTTATGGATTATAAATGGACCTCTATTAGCCGGATAAAATAGTCATCATCAGGAAAACGCCTGCTATTATATTATTTAAGCAAATCGGTCATCTTTATCTTTATACCAAATTTCGGGAAGTTTTTTTACATTACAAAATCACTTTTTAAATAAGATGTTTAATCATTAAATTTATTTTATTTTTTCTTTTTTAGTAAGGGTTTGATTATCTCAAAGTAATTTACTTTTATCAATTTTGATGAAACCAACAATATAATGAGATAGCCTGTAGCAGCCAATGTAACTTTCAATAAATTGCCAACATCCGGCATAAAATGTTTTATGAATAAACTTACGGGCAAAAGCGATAAGAAAGAATGTATTGCAATTACAAGTAATTTTATAAAAGGGAATAACTCGAAAAAAGGAACACTGATTTTTCTGGAAACATAGACAAGTGAAAAAAAAATTCCGCAAATACCAATAATAACAAAAGAAACTGCAATAGAAATCGGAGTATTAAAAGTAATAATCATTATATATCCTGTTAACCATGTTATAAGGGCAAGGGCATAATGTATCCTTGCATAATATCGGGATTCCCCTAAAGAAAGCAAAAGAGGAGTGAAAACGATGATATTAAAAAAATTAAGGATCATTGCCGTTGAAAAATATTTTGCCGAAACAGCATAAGACGATGAATAAACAATAGAAACAACTTCTTTTGAATAAAAAAGAAAAAATATTACCATTGGATAGATTAAAACAGCCGATTTTCTAAGTGCACTTTGCCACATATTTGTAAGTTGTGATATATCGGATTTTTCATGTATTATTTTAGAAAATAAAGGCATTAATACAGTAGCTGTTGCGCCTGTAATCATATTAACAAAAGGTATTTCAATAAAACCATTGCTAAATTCGGCAAAAACTTCAGGTCCATAATATCTGCTAATATAAAACTGGTTTGCCGAACGATATATAATCCCGGCAATTGAAGCCGAAACAAGAGGAAGGCTATATTTTAATATTTCAGTAAAGCCCAGGCCTGATTTTTCAAGCTTAACATTTCTGAAAGGAATATTTTTAAAAATATAAGCCATTATTAACATAATAAAAGAAGCAACAAGCCAGCCATAAACAGCGGTTAAATAGCTTTTTCTGAAAATCATCACAGGCACCACAATAAACAAAAGCATAAATACTCTTGATAAAACATTATAAAGTGCTGAATAATAAGTTTGTCTGTAGGTGGAAAATATTCCTTCGATCCCCAGTGTGGGTAATAATAACACAGGTACAGGAGAAAAATATTTTAATCCGACAGCCAGTTCGGGATTTTTGAGTATTGCAGCAATTATTCCGGAAAAGGAAAATAGGAAAATAGAAAAAGCCATTCCGGTAAAAAACAATACTTTAGAGATTTTAAAAACAATTTCTTTACCCTGTCCTAAACCATACCTGGGTAAAAAATAACTGAATACACGCGGAAGGCCTGCAGTAAATACGACAAGAAGAGAATTATAAACATACAATATTTGTCTGTATGTTCCATATTCAGCTTTATTAAGATATCTGGATAATATGGCTGCACTTAACAGTGCTATTGCAAAAGAACTAAAACTTCCTATTCCTACCCAGAATGCCTGAAGCGTATTGCTGGTATTTTTAAACAATTCCTAATAAATTAATTTCAAATATCTAAAATCACTTTTCACTAGTCACCCGTCACCTGTCCCCCGTCACCCGTCACTTATATTCAATTCCATGCCATTTATTGGATAATTTTGCCAGTCCCAAAATTAATTTCAATACTCTCCAGGAAGTATCCGGAACCTGATAATCGGCAGGTATTACATTTGTATGCTCCTTCTGATGCTGTTTAATAACAGTTTCTACCGAAGACAGAACAATTTCCGGATTAAAACCTGTAAGAATGATCGTTCCGGAATCCTGAGCTTCAGGGCGTTCCATTGAATTGCGTAAAGATATGGCAGGAAAATCCAGAATTGCTGATTCCTCACTGATCGTACCACTATCGGATATGGTGCAAAGGGCATTCATTTGCAAATGAACATAATCTGTAAAACCGAAAGGTTTTAAAAATACAATAAGATCGTTCATTTTTTTTGACCCGATATTTTCAATTCTTTTTCTGGTTCTTGGATGGGTAGAAACGATAATGGGGAAATTGTATTTTTCAGCGAGGAGGTTTAGTATATCAAGAATTTTTTTGAGGTTGTTGGGGTTGTCGACGTTTTCTTCGCGGTGGGTAGAAATGAGGAAGAAGTGTTTGGTGACTAGTGACAAGTGACGGGTGACGGAGGGTGGGGAGATTGAAGAAAGTATTTGGGATGACAGGATTTTGGGTTTGTAGTAGTTCAGGACTTCATACATGGGCGAGCCGGTAAGATAGATCCGGCGATGGGGTAAACCTTCTGATATAAGGTGCCTGCGTGCATGTTCAGTATAAACAAGGTTAAAGTCGGCAATATGGTCAATGATCCTTCTGTTCAATTCTTCGGGCACATTAAAATCGAAGCATCTGTTACCTGCTTCCATGTGAAATACGGGAATATGTAAACGTTTTGCCATATAGGCGGCAAGTGAGGAATTTGTATCACCCAATACAAGCATTGCGTCAGGCTTTTCTTTCAGAAAGATCTCTTCAGATTTACGAATAATGTCCCCTACTGCAGAGCCCAATGAGCTGGTATCAATTTCAAGAAAATAGTCAGGTTTACGTATTTCCAGATCTTTATAAAAAATCTCATTAAGCTCATAATCATAATTTTGACCGGTATGAACAATAATATGGTCAAGATATTCGTCCAATAACGACATTACACGGGATAAACGAATAATCTCGGGTCGTGTTCCAACTACAGTTATTACCTTTACTGAGGATTTTTGTTTTAGCATGGATAATTAAATTTTTTTATAAATTCTTTGTTATTATATTGTTTAAATAAGATCTTCTATTTATTCTTAATGTTATGTTATGTTATGTTATGTTATGTTATGTTATATTATTATATGATCGATATGATTTTTTTATAAAATGTAGTACTATTTAAATTTGTCTGATTGGGAGAAAATAATACCACATTTATTTTGCCAATAAAAGGCAAAATATTTATGCAGTACATCCTCTGGAACCAGGGATAAGATTGTTTTTAATGTGAGAAATAAAAATTATGAAAAGATACTTTTTATAATGCATCTGGGATAATTTAAATTATAAAATAAAAAGTGCTGCCAGAAATTTATCGGGTCACCTTAGTATGCTTAAAGACTTTTTCATAATAACTAAACTTCCTCAAAAAATGTATCACCGTCTTTCGGGTCATAGAATTCATTTATCCAAAAGATAGTATATAGATCCTCATTTCCGATATTAGTAATATTATGGGTATACCAAACCGGCATATCCACACAAGCGGGTTTTGTACCATCCACTTCGAAAGCTATGACTTTGTCGCTTCCTATCCGCCTTATTTTTATTGTGGCTTTACCTTTTGCAACAATAAAACGTTCAACTTTACGTGTATGAAAATGATTCCCTCTGGTGATACCGGGCTTTGTGGTTGAAAATGAAACTTGTCCGCCACTTTGTAATTTAAGGGTCTCGGTAAATACACCTCTGTTATCTTCACTTGTTTTCAATCTAAGCGGGAAAAATTTTTCCAAATCAGTATAGCATAAAAATGTAATAAAAAGATCGCGTACAAATGGATCATCCAGATTGGGGAATATCCCTTTTTCTAAATATTCTGATTTAAAACCTTTTAGAATATTCAAGATTTCAGAGACCTGTTTTTCATAAATATGATCTATTTTCCAGGCAGGCTCAGACATTTCCTTACAGACAGCCTCATAAATAAATTTAACAAGACGATCAATATATATTAATTTCAAGTCGGCATCCACTTCTATACGAGGTTCTTCATTATGAGAAAGCTGATGACAAAAAGTTGCCACCACTGAGTTATAATAAGGATGTCCAAAGGGGCCAAAAACATTAGGTATGATCATGCCTGTATAAGGGATATTATGTTTTGTCGCCCATTGGGCAAGCATTTCCCTGCCTTCTTTTTTAGATTTACCAAAAACATTATCTCTTTCTTCCTGAATGGAGGATGCGAATAATATATGAGGCCTGCTCCCTGTAGCTTCGCATGCTTTTATAAGTTTTCTTACCAGTTCAATATTGGTCTCATAAATGAACTGCGGGTCACTATGGCGATTTACCCCTGCTAAATGAACAATTGTGTCACAACTTTCAACGAAGTTGTTCAAGTCATTTTCTTTAGAAAAAAACTCATCCTGAAAGGGGATCCGCTTTAATTTATCTTGTTGTAATCTAAGGAAGTTATATAAATGCGTACCAATAAATCCTGACTGGCCTGTTATGCCAATTCTTTTCATATCCTGTAAATTAAATTACATTAAAAAAGGATGATTTTTATAAAATTTTAAAAAAGAATAATATTATCTTTTTATAATTGAATAAGTTAAAATTTAAATCTGCAGAAAACCCGTTAATGTTCTGAAAAAATAATATTAAATTTTTTTAATACTATCAGGTCTTTTAAATATTTATGGTTCGTACATTAGTTCAGGTTTCTCATTTAACACGTCCTGTCTTATCAGGGGCAATTGTAACAGGAGCTGTTTTGTTGCTTCAAGATCAAGCCGGACAGTATTATGAGAATTATATTCCAGTGCTTCAGAAATTTTTGCTTCTCCTTCAGTAAAATATTTATTATAATTCAAATCACGTGTATCGGCAGGTATTCTGTAAAAATCTCCTTCATCAACGGCTTTTGCCATATCTTCCCGATTTACCAATGTTTCATATAATTTTTCCGCATGTCTTGTACCAATGATCTTTATTGGTACTTGAGATTTATACAATTCTTTAATAGCCTGTGCCAGGATTCCAATAGTAGTTGCGGGCGACTTCTTAACAAAAAGGTCACCATTATTTCCATTTTGAAATGCAAAAACAACCAGTTCAACAGCTTCTTCGAGAGTCATCAGAAATCTGGTCATATTTGGATCAGTTACAGTGATATCCTGGCCTTTTTTAACCTGACTGACAAAAAGAGGGACAACGGATCCCCTGGATGCTAATACATTTCCATACCTTGTACCGCAAAAAACTATATCACTCCCGTTGAGTCCCCGTGATTTGGCTATCATTATTTTCTCACTTAAACCTTTAGACATCCCCATGGCATTAACAGGATATACAGCTTTATCCGTACTAAGGGTCACCACTCTTTTAACGTTATGGTTAAGGGCGGCATTCAACACATTTTCACAACCAAAAACGTTAGTTCTGACAGCCTCTGCCGGAAAAAACTCGCATGAAGGAACCTGCTTAAGCGCAGCCGCATGAAAAACATAATCCACACCATGCATCGCACTGTTAATGCTGTTTGGATTTCTTACATCACCGATAAAATACTTTATTTTTGAATTTTTATAAAACTGCCGCATATCATCCTGTTTTTTTTCATCGCGGCTAAAAATCCTGATCTCTGAGATATCTGTATTTAAAAATCTTCGTAAAACAGCATTTCCAAAAGATCCGGTACCTCCTGTTATAAGAAGGCATTTATCTTTGAAGTCCATACTATCAATTATTTATTTTAATTATTAATATTATTATTTTTATTCTAATTCATACGCAGCCGGCACTTAAAGAGTTTATTCAAAAATTGCAGCTTTATTTTTTAATTTCCACCCGGATGTTAAAAAAAGATATTTTCAGGATTTATTCACAATGTCTTCCATTATTTTTATAATTTCCTCATTATTTATGGAATATAATTTTTTACATATCTCATCAATTTTTTCCAGAATGTTGGAATAGTTATATTTTTTACCTTCAATTATAGTTATTCCGGGATTGGATGTAGGAAGAACAGAATAATCCTGAACTGCATTTTCATCATGAAGTTTTTCTCCGGGACGAAGTCCTGTATAAACTATTTCTATATCTTTCCCGGGTTCCAGGCCGGATATCCTGATCATTTTATCGGCAACATCCACAATTTTAACCGGTTCTCCCATATCAAAGTTAAATATTTCTCCCTTATTATCCATAAAGGCAGCTTCCAGGATCAGTTCACATGCACCGGGTATAGTCATAAAATAGCGTGATATATCGGGATGTGTAACTGTGAGTGGCCCGCCTTTAGTTATCTGTTCGGTAAACAAAGGAATAACTGAACCACTGGACCCCAATACATTTCCAAAACGGGTTATAATAAATTTTGTTTGTCCCCTTCCCTGCCCTGCCAGGGCCTGAACCACCATTTCACTTAAGCGTTTCGAAAAGCTCATTACAGCATTAGGCTGGAAACACTTATCAGAGGATATTAAAACAAAGCCTGAAGCATTGTATAAAACAGACAGTTCTGCCATTATTTTAGTGCCTCCGACATTAACCCTGAATGCTTCATGAGGATGCATTTCCAAAACAGGAATATGTTTGTAGGATGCTATATGAAATATTATATCAGGCTTGTATTTCCGGAAAATAATTTCTGCTTTTTCATAGTTTGTAATGTCAGCAAGTTCAAAAAATAAGTTTGTTTTACCAGCTTTATTTTTCAAATTACTTTCTAATTGTGTCAATGGTGTTTCAGCCTGATCTATAAGGATCATTTCAGAGGGGTAAAATTTCAAAATTTGCCTGGCGAGTTCTGAACCAATTGAACCTGCAGCACCTGTTATCAGGGCAGCTTTATTCCTGATCCCCTTCTCTATGCGTTTTAAATCAAGAATGTTAGGCCCCCGGTCCAGAAGATCCTCTATTTTTACTTTTTCTAAATTTAATGCCTCAATATTAAAACTTCTTAAGAGAGTTGCAGAAGGTATTTTCAAAACAGCTAATCCAAGATTTATGGCAAAATGGATTATCTCTTTTTTCTTATCCGTAGTAATATTTTCTATAGCTATGATCAGGGTTTTTATTTTTCTCTTTTTTATAAATTCATCATTTAATATAGAACGACTAAAAACCGGAATACCATTGATTTTTTTACCATATAGCTGCCTGTTGTCATCCAGGAAACCAACAATATTCAATTCATGTTTCGGATCACTCATTATCAAGCGTTTAATAATAACGCCCATTTCGCCAGCTCCATATATCAATACATTTTGTAATTTTCCGGCTGATCTTGTTGCTATCCGAAAAAGCAATTTAATTCCAAGACGTATTGAAAATAAAAATATAGTAATAATTCCATAGTGTATTAAAATAACGGAAACCGGAATTATCAAATCATGTTCAATTTGAAAGAGGCGGCTTCCTAAAGAAAAGGCAAGTAAAGTCACAACAGATGCTGTTGTAGCACCAAAAACCAAAGAAATATCAGTGAGTGTAGTATGCCTTATCAGTCCGGAATAAGAACGAAAAATAAGAAAAAAGAGGCCATATATCAGCAAGGCAATTAAAGAATGACTTAAGGCAAAAGAAAATACAAAATCATTTGGTGTAAAATTAAATCTCAATAGATAGGCAAACAAAAAGGTTACCGAAACTGCGAGTATATCAAAAGTGAATACGAACCACCGTGGTATAGAGTATTTCCGAAAAAGTAACAATACTTTCCGTTGCAAGGTCAATTGCCAGTCATTGTTTTTTTTATTTAACATAAATTAAAATATGATAAAACTAAACAATTTTAAAATTTAAATTCCTTTTTGAGTATTTCAGCAATTCTTTCTAATTCCGTGTCCTTAAGGTTTGATCCTGAAGGAAGACAAATTCCGTTGTCAAAAAGATATTCAGAAGTTCCGTTTATATATGCCGGTGCCCGGGAAAATACAGGTTGTAAATGCATTGGTTTCCATAAAGGCCTGGCCTCGATATTTTCCGCTTCAAGTGCAAGTCGTAATTTTTCCCTGTTTGTATTCGTTTTTTCAGGATCAATTACAATACAGCTTAACCAGTAGTTGGAAAAATAATCTGATGATGGTTCATTCTGAAAACTTACTCCCGGCAATCCTTCAAGTAATGTACGATACCATTTATTCACCCTTCGACGCTGTTTAACCCTCTCATCCAGTGCTTCAAGCTGTCCTCTGCCTATTCCTGCACAAATATTACTCATACGGTAGTTATATCCAATAACACTATGCTGATAATGTGGTGCAGGGTCACGCGCCTGAGTAGCAAGAAAACGTGCACGCTTTATAAGCGCCTCGTCATCAGATAATAATGCACCTCCCCCGCTTGTTGTTATGATCTTATTTCCATTAAATGATAATATCCCGAACTTACCGAAAGTTCCCGTACTTTGATTTTTATATCTTGAACCCAAAGCTTCCGCTGTATCTTCTATAACAGGGATATTATATTTTCCGGCTATTGACATAATTTTATCCAATTGTGCAGGCATGCCATACAGATGTACTACAATAATTGCACGGGGATGATGACGAGGCCCTTTGGCCAGGAGATCAATTATTGCTTTTTCCAATAATTCAGGATCCATATTCCATGTATTAATCTCACTGTCAATCAGGACCGGAACAGCACCCTGATAGGCAACAGGATTTACCGTTGCAGAAAAAGTACAAGTTGAAGCAATAACTTTATCACCAGATTTTATATCAAGTAAAATTAGTGCAAGATGAATTGCTGAAGTACCGGAAGCAAGTGCAGCAACATATTTTGATCCTAATTTTTTCCCCAATTCAACCTCAAAAGAGTCAACATTAGGACCCAGGGGAGATATCCAGTTTTGTTCGAATGCTTCATTAATATACGTCATTTCTGATCCTGACATATGAGGACTTGAAAGAAAAATACGATCTTTAACTGACATAGAATTTAAATTATAATGATTTTTATTATGATTTCAATGAAAAGGATAGTTATCTATTTTTTATTTTCTTTTTTTCAAATAAAATGAAATTTACAAATTTCATATATTCCAGCAAAACAATTTGAACATCGCTCTTTCGTGTCCACCATTTTTCAGGTTGGAAGCGTGAATATTTACTCGGTACAACACAGAACTTTATATTTTCAGGATATTTTTTAAAAGCCTGTTTGAATATCATATACGCCCGACGAGTATGTGAAGCGGAAGTGACTATTAGTAGTGTGTCCATAAGGGGAAAATCTCTAATATATTCTCTGATAATAACTGCTTCATCTCCGGTATCGGAAGCATCACCCGCAAGGATTAATATGCTGTCTTTCGGAACGCCAAGTCCGGTAATAGCGGAGAAAGTCTGCTCTGTATTAGTCTCTAACGATACTCCTCTTTGCTCAAGCTGTTTAAATAACGGGGCATTTGATTTTACCATCATTATCTTTCGGGTGAAACCCTGATTATAAAGATCGGCTGTTTCAAGAGCCCTGTCCGGTACAGATCCTATCAGCACCACAATTGCATCAGCGTACATTAGCTGATCCTTTTTAATCAGCCATTTTCCTAAATTAGGAAATAAAACAATACAAATTAAACAGAAAACCAGAATTATAAGTACAGGATATCGATAAAATTTCATATTTAAAATTATAGATTATCTCGAATAAGATAATACTAAAAAGCTATTTTCTGAAAATAGTTTTTAAAATAATTATGATATCCAACCAGAAGGTTCTGTTCCTGTAATAGTCAAGGTTGATCCTGACTTTATCCGGCCATATCACCTCTGCATTATATTTTTCCGGATTGTCCACCATGGCCAGTAATTCTTCCTCTTTGGCATATTTTAAGGTTGCGGGGCCTGTTAATCCCGGCCTTAAATTAAGTATTTCCTTTTCTTCTTCTGTGAGGCCCTCATAATATTTAGGCATATCCGGACGCGGGCCAACAAAACTCATATCTCCAATGAGAACATTCCAAAGTTCAGGTAATTCGTCGAGCTTGTACTTTCGTAATACTGCACCCAGAGGGGTAATACGGCTTTCTCCCTTAACTGATACAGTGCTTCCATTGTGACTAAGTGTCATTGTCCTGAATTTATAAATAGTAAAAGGCTTAGCATATCGTCCTGTTCTTTTTTGAAGAAATAAAACCGGTTTGCCCATTCGAAAGAGGATAATTAAGGAAATTATCAATAAAACAGGACTAAGTATAATCAATCCAAAAAATGAGGCAACAATATCAAACAGCCTTTTTATCATTATTTACAACTAAAATTTTATTTATTTCTTTAGTTTACCTGGTTGATCCGGTACTGAAAAATTAAGAATTTAAAGCCAAATTAGCTCCTGATAAACTCAACAAGTAAATAATCATTTTGTAATTCTTTTATAACTTTCATGGCGGAATTTTTAGCATGAGCTTTCATAACTGCGGTATTATTACGTGAAATAGTGGAAAGACAGCGAAACCTCATCTGCCATGCAGTTTCATACATTATATTATTCATGATCAGGCCGATCCCTTTACCTCTGTATTCTTTGTCAATAAGCCGGCCCACAAAACATTTTTTATTTGCAAAAAAACGAAGAAAGAAATATCCTATTAATCTTTCATCGTCAAAAGTCCCCATCATAAGAAAAGATGAAATTCTTAATTGTTTTTTAATTGAACCTAAGTCAAAACTATGTGGATTAAAATAGTTCAAGTCAGAAGGCCCCTGTGAATTAATCAAATTATAAAGTGACTCTGCATCCGAGTTTTGCAAGCGTCTATAAATAAATGGAGGTGATGAGAATTCTTCAAATATATAAGGCAGTTTATTTGCCAATTCTGATTTATAAAAAACAGAAAACACTAAGGTATTTAGCCATTCAATTATTTTCCAGATAAATTTGAAATGATGTTTAATAAAGATCAGGATTTTTTCCATTATAAATATTTAATTAATTCATGTTTTAATCCTTTTTTTACCGGAAGTTGCCATAATAATTTGCACCAGTTATGATTTCCTTCTATAAGTTCAGGGCCTTCGGGTGTAATAGCAATATCCCAGCCTATACTGCGATTGCTTGTATCGAACAATGCAGCATCCACAGCCATTTGAAGAGTTTCTTTCCAAAAAGGTATTTTGAAACCTTTGATAGGCATCCTGCTAACAGGATGGACCGTTTGATCACTTTTGGTAATATCACTATAAACCCCCGGGCCGTTAACTATACCGGACTCAGGATCAACAGGTGCTGCCAGGTTACCTGCTGCCATGTTATCTACCTGTGAGTTGACTGATATCCTCAGCCTTACTCCAAGAACATCAACTTTCTCTTTATTTAACTGGGTGAAAATTCGTACAGTATTTAGGCCTGAGGGTGATAATTCCATGAGGTCAGGATGTTGGACGATATAATCTTCAATAAGATCAAGTTTGTTTATATGCATAAACTGTAATAAACTTTCAGCGGTATGTTCAGCGCAATTTATAATCTTAACTTCTGCTCCGATCTGTCCTTTCGAGCCTTTTAATACTATTTTTCCGGATTTGGCAGATAAAAACTGATTTAAAATATCCGGATTTATATTTATGTTTTGTAAATCTAAGTGTTTTCTTTTAATAAAAGTCTGATAATGTTTGTGGAATTTTATCTTATCAGAAAGAATATCCCTGGCTCCTTTAGGGTTCATTTTTAACTGATACTCATACATAAAGCCGGTGCCTGCCCATAATTTACGTTCATCTGCAGAGAGTTGAAAAAAGTTAAAATAGAAATAGTCATTAAGAGATACATTGTATTTAAAAACAGAATATAATACATCCATCATTATCAAAGCCCTTGATTTCACAGTTATTTTTGAAGTAAAATCAAGGAACTTTTTTAATTGATTAAATGATGACTCTTTAAGATAATAAATAAGATATAAAAAGCGGCGAAAAAATTTCATGGATATTTTATATTACCAGATTTTTATTATATATTTTAAGATATTCCTTTGCATTTAATCTGGTAAAATATTTGGCGGCTTCTAAAGAATTTTTCGAAATTTCTTCCCAAATTACCGGATTATTTTTTAATTCATTAATAAATTCACTCATTCCCTTCAAATCAGATTTTTCAAAGACTTTACCATTTTGATATTTAAATATTATAGAAGCAAGTCCGGAATTTTTATCTGCTATGACCATAAGCGGAGTTCCTGCCGCCATTAAGTTATATATTTTACTAGGCACACTAACATCCGGAGTTTTATCATCTAAAATAACCACAGCAATATCCGCAGCACAGAGGGAATCAAATAAATCTTCATCTTTTCTGAAAGGTAATATTTTACAATTTTCCAAACCTTTTTTAGTGATCATTTTCTTAATATCTTCAACTTTCCTCCCTCTTCCAATAATTAAAAACAGCAAATCTTTTTCTGATTCCATCTCCTCAGCAATATCAACAAGAACCTCAACATTATGGGTAAACCCTATATTACCTGAATATTGAATTATAAATTTGTTTTTATAACCATTTTGGTTTACCAATTTGTTTTCAGACTTTGGTATACGCTTAAGGCCATAAAAGGCAGTCCAATTAGCAATAACATGTACATCTGCATCTTTTGCATACTCCTGTATTTTCATTTTCATCTCATTACTAAGAGTAAAGATTTTATATGCATTTGAAAATATTTTTTTATTTTTTTCTGACCAGCATTTATATAAAAATCCATAACCCTTATACTTCCGGATTCGTAGTACATCAGGATAAAGGTCATAAATAACAATTGCAAATGGTGATTTAAAATGAAAGGCCTGTAAATATGCTAAAGGTGGAATAGTGAAATAAAATCTTTCAAACTTATTATAACGAAATTTAAGAAAAAAGAAAATCTGTATAGTACCAATAAGCCAGGATATAAATTTTATTAATATCCCTCCTCTGTTATATTTAACTATATATGAAATCTTAACCTTAGGATCAAGATGAATATCCTGTATTCTGATACTTCCCGTTATCAGGGCAATCTCATCATATTCTCCGGCAAACTCATTAATGATATCAATAGTAAGATAACCTGTTGCCTGGTTAATAAATACTATTCTTTTCATTTCTAATTATTAGAACTCTTTAAATATTCAAGGGCCTCAATAGAACTCATAAATTCCACATCAGGCCATTTTTTGCAAATTTTATTTAATAATAACTTTAAGGCATTAATACCGAAAGATCTGTTTTCTTTGCAAATATGTCCACAAAAGTTAACTCTGTGTGAACTTATAAAAGCTATGCGATGCCACCTGAAGGCAGCTTCAATCTGTTGTAATGTATAATCAACCCAGTCAATACCTCTTTTTATTGTTGGTTCGAAAACAACATTTCTAACAACATAGGTCATATTATGTTTATTTTTTTTCCCGGTATAATTAAAAAAAGTTTTATAACTGCCATTTCCTGTATGTTCTTTTTTAATCAGAGGAGTATCAATGAAAACAACACCACTTTGATGCAAAAAATCATGAATGAGCCTGCTTTCTCTTCCTCCCGGAGGATTAAAATGAAAGGAAGGTTTGTCAAAGACCTTTTCAAAAACATTTAAACCATCTTTGATTATTGATTTGAATTCATAATTTTCATTTATATCAGAAAAATCGAAAGCAGCAGTATAATTGATCGTTGGAAAACCTGAGCCGGATAAACTAGTATATGATCTGTTTTTTAAAGCAATAAGGATTTCAGGATCTTTTTCTTTTAACTTTTTTTTAAATACTTTTAAATTTAAATGCTCCCTGCCATGAAATTCAGGTGACATTAACCCCCGGTTAATTCCTTCATTCCAGAGCTCCCATGTTCCGGAATATGCTCCCGGGTCAATTGCAGATAATTTTTCATAAGTTTGAGGTAAAAGTTCATAATGATATCGCTCATAATTTTCTGAAGCCATTTTCTCAAAATCAATATTACATGGAACTGCGAATGGAG